>QHBL01000015.1:336-8023 GCA_003244125.1 Chthoniobacterales bacterium | reverse complement strand
GCTATCTCATCGAGTACTCGCTCAGCGTCGATAACATCTTCGTTTTCGTCCTCATCTTTGCCTACTTCAAAGTGCCGCCCATCCCGCAGCATCGCGTGCTCGTCTGGGGCATCGTCGGCGCACTCGTCATGCGCGGAATCATGATCTGGCTCGGCCTCGCCCTGGTCGAGCGCTTCCATTTCATCATCTATATTTTCGGCCTCTTCCTGCTCATCACCGCGGTGCGGATGGCATTCCAAAAAAAGGAACGTGATTTTGGAGAAAGCCGGCTCCTGCGGTTGTGCCGCAAAGTTCTGCCGGTGACCCGCGATTTCCGCGACTCGCATTTCACCGCGCGCATCGATGGACGACTCATGCTCACGCCGCTCGCGCTCGTGCTCCTGGTCATCGACGTGATGGACCTCGTCTTCGCCGTCGATTCCATCCCAGCAGTCTTTGCCATCACCACCGATACCTTCATCGTTTACACCTCGAACATCTGCGCCATTCTCGGGCTGCGCTCGCTCTACTTTCTGCTGGCGAACCTGATGGAGCGCTTCATTTATCTGCGTCAGGGCCTGGCCATCATTCTCGGTTTCGTCGGGCTGAAAATGATCCTGTCGAAACACGTGCCGATCCCGAATTACCTCTTGCTTCTGGTGATCATCGTCGTGCTGGCGATTACCATCTCGCTCTCGATTCGCGCCACCCGCAACCACCCGGTCGCGGACAGACGAAATTAAATTGTCGGAATGCTTCGCGTTTGATTCAATTTGGAACTGCGTATGAAAACGATTGCCCTGCTTGCCGCCGCCATCGCCACTGTCGGCACCGCCTTCGCTGATATCCAGGACCCGCCATCGAACGATTATGGACCGACGCGGAAACTTGGCCGCGGCATTGCTAATCTCGTTCTGGCGCCGGCTGAAATACCGGTGACGATTGCCACGATTAATACTAACGAGGGCAATTCCGCCGCAGCTGGCTACGGCGTTGTCCGCGGCATTGGGCGTTCCGGCGCGCGTCACATCGCCGGGTTACTGGAAATTCTTCTCTGGCCCGTGCCGGCCTATCGGCAAAGCTATTACCCGCTGCTGCCGAGTGATATTCCGTGGATCCACGCCGGCTATGCCGAGTTCCCGCCCGAGCTTGGCAACGAAACGAAATACGATTGGGGCCGGGATAATTAAGCGGTTGATCGCAAGACTGTCATCCTGAGCCGTAACGACGGCGAAGGGGCCTCTCAACCGGTCTTGACCTAGGTGCGGTCCCTCGCTCCGCTCGGGATGACACGCGTGGTTGATCTTGCCATCACCGATATCGCGTTCGGCGGCAAAGGCGTTGGCCGCATCGGTGGCAAAGCGGCCTTCGTTCCCTACGTCATCGATGGAGAAACGGTTTCCGCGCGCGTCGTGCGCGAGCACAAGAAGTTCATCGAGGCTGAGGTGGAATCGGTGCGGGAAAGATCACCGCATCGCGTCGAGCCGCCCTGCCCGTACTTCGGGAGCTGCGGCGGCTGCGTTTACCAGCACATCAGCTACGCACACCAGCTCGCGATCAAATCGAATCAGGTGCGGCAAACGCTCGCGCGCATCGGCGGCATCGCGGACCCGCCGATGCACGCGATCGTCGCGTCGCCCTTGGAGTATCGCTATCGCAATCGCATTACCGTTCACGCTCGCGACGGCGTGGTGGGATTTTTCCGCCGCGAATCGAATGCGTTGCTCGACATCGAGTTTTGCCCAATCGCCGCGCCCGAAGTCAATGCGCAGCTCGCGCCATTGCGCGCGGCGCACCCGCGAGACGGTCACTACACTTTGCGTGCGCCAGACGCGGCCCGCGTTTTCACCCAGGCGAACGACGCCGCCGCGCCATTGCTGCTCGATCTTGTCGAACGCCTGCTTGCTTCGACCACCGGCACGCTCATCGATGCTTATTGCGGCGCGGGATTTTTCGCGAAACGCTTGCGCTCCCGCTTCGAGAAAATCGTCGGCATCGACTGGGACCGGCACGCCATTGCCGCAGCGCAAGAATCCGCGGAGCCTAACGAGCAATATATCGCGGGCGATGTTGCGGCCGAGCTCAGCTCCCGCCTGCAAACTGAACACTGCGACGCATTGATTCTCGACCCGCCCGCGGAAGGGTTAAGCAGTGCTGTGCGCGCCACGGTTCTCCGCTCCGCGCCCGCCCGCGTAGTCTATGTTTCGTGCAATCCAGCGACGCTCGGGCGCGATCTGCGCGAATTGCAAAAGGCGTTCACCATCACTTCAATCACACCCATCGACATGTTCCCGCAGACAGCCGAAATCGAAGTGGTCGCCGAACTCACAGCAATCCATTGTTGCGTGTAACGTGTTCCCCTTCCCGCCACCCTGTAGCCGTCGCCGTGTGGGCGGCGAGAGAACGCCCGCCATGCTGATCGTGCTGCACCACGCCTCCCGCGCTTCGCACAGCGAAGCGGCTACGGGACGCTTTGCAGCGGGAGCGCTTCGCTGAATGGCTGAGCTCGTCACCGGGCAGGCGGCTGGAGTGCATCGGCCGCGCAATGTCGATTGGAAACGCGCCGCGGCATTGCTCTACGGCGACTGGGGCACGAGCAAGGCCTACGTCATCGGTCTCGCTTTCGTCGCGGCGGGATTCGGCTCGTTGCCCATCATCGCCGCGGTCTGCGTGCTCACCGCCTTCGTCGGCTACAACTACATTATTGTCTGCAAACATTTTCCGGACGGCGGCGGCGTTTACTCAGCCGCGCGGCGGCAAAGCCGATTTCTCGCGTCCGTCGGCGCCCTGCTGCTGGTGGCGAACTTCGTCGTCACAGCCGCGCTCAGCGGTTGGGCGGCGGTGAGCTATCTCGGCGTGCCCACACCGTACGCGCGCATCGCGACCATCGCACTCATCCTCATGGTCGGCGCCATTAACTATTTCGGCCCGAAACACAGCGGCAGCGTTTCCATCTGGCTGGCAATTCCGGCGGTGCTCGTCGTCATCGCCATTGTCGCTCTTTGCGCGCCGCATCTCACCCGCGCGTATCTGGAACCGCGACACGAAAGTCTCGTCCAGCTTTGGGTGCAATTCGTCGGCGTCATCCTCGCGCTCAGCGGCGTGGAAGCCGTCGCCAACATCACCGGCGTGATGAAGCTCGATCCGGGCAGCCCACCCGATAGACCGAAGGTCACGCGCACCGCCACGAAAGCGATCCTGCCCGTCGCCATCGAGGTCGTGCTCGGCACGCTGCTCCTTGGCTGGGCCATGTTGTCCGTGCCCAAATCCTTCACGCCGCAGCTCATCGCGCATCAGGAGGACATGTTGCGTTTTCTGGCCGAGCATTACGGCACACTCGCCGCCGACGCCTGGTTCGGCCAGCTCTTCGGAGTCATCGTCGGCGTCATCTTCGGTTTGCTCCTCATCAGCGCGGTCAACACCGCCGTCGTCGCGCTGATCGGTGTCATGTTCATGATGGCCCAGGACGGCGAGATGCCGCGCGAGCTCGCGCGCCTGAATCGTTACGGCGTTCCCAAAATTCCGCTCGCGGTCGCAATCGTGGTGCCCATCGTCGTCCTGGTCGTCACCGGCAAGTTCACATCGCTCGCCGGCCTCTATGCCATCGGCGTAGTCGGCGCCATCGCGGTCAATCTCGGCTCCTGCACATTCAACAAACGTCTCGCGCTCCGACCTTACGAACGCCTCAGCATGGGCGTCACCTTCGTCGTGCTTGCCGCGGTCGAGCTGACCATCGCCAAGACAAAACCGGACGCGCTCTTCTTCGCCATGTGCGTGCTCTTCGTCGGCCTCGCCTTCCGCTCCTACTCGCACAAAGTCTCAGGATTAAAAACCATGACGGTCGCGCGCCGCGTCGCCGAAATGGTGTCGAGCGACACGATCGCGGGCGTGCAGCCGCGACTCACTGAAGGACAAAAGATCATGGTGGCCGCGCGCGGCATCACGCCCGTGCTCGGCTTCGCGCTGGAGGAAGCGCAACTGCGCAAGGCGGTGCTCTGCGTGCTATATGTAAAAGAGATTGCGGTCTATTTTTCCAACACCACTGCAGGGCTGGGGAAACCGCGCTGGCAGGATGATCCCGAAGCGCAGGCCATCATGTCCACCATGTTCAAGCTCGGCGAGGAGCGCGGCGTTTCCGTGCTGCCGATCTACGCCGTGAGTCCCGACGCCGCCGCCACCATTCTCGATCTCACCGCCACGCTCGGTGTCGATGCTCTCATCCTCGGGGCCTCGCAACGCAGCGGCATGGCGCACCTGCTTCGCGGCAGCGTCGCCACCGCTATCGCCCAACATTTGCCCGACGACATCCGTCTCATCATCTTCGGCTGACATGACACGCCACCTTCCGAGGAGCGCACGCGGCCCGCGTGCCGGTTGCGGCGGCCCGCCGCAACGAACTTCCGTTCCTCCTTTCCCCCAAGAAAGTCCGCAAGGGCAAGGCCGCGTGCGCTCCGCGGAAAGTGATTCATCGCGCCGCCGGGCCAGTCGCGGAAGCGCGGCCACGGTCTAATGGCCAGTCCGATTGCACAAGGCGCCGGCGCAGTCCATCGGCCGCGCAATGTCGATTGGAAACGCGCCGCCGCGTTGCTCTATGGCGATTGGGGCACGAGCAAAGCCTACGTCATCGGCCTCGCCTTCATCGCGGCGGGATTCTCCTCCTTCCCGATCATCCTAGCCGTCTGCGCCGTCACTGGCCTGGTCGGAATTAACTACGCCGTTATCTGCCGACATTTCCCTGACGGCGGCGGCGTTTACTCCGCGGCGCGTTCGCAAGGGCGATTGCTCGCCGTCGTCGGCGCGCTTTTGCTCATCGCCGATCTCACCGTCACCGCCGCGCTCAGCGGCTGGTCCGCGCTCACCTACATCACCTCGGGCGCGGAGCACATCGGCTGGATCGGTTTTCTGCGCGATCACATTTCCATCAGCACCGTCGCCGTCCTCGCGCTGCTCGGGCTGCTGAATTACTTCGGGCCAAAACACAGCGGCAGTCTCGCCGTCGCGCTCTCCGTCCCCACCGCGCTCGTCGTCCTGGTGCTGATCGCGATCGCCGCGCCGCATTTGACCACGCACTTCCTTCAGCCGCCGCACGAAAGCGTCACTCAGCTTTGGGTGCAATTCGTCGGCGTCATCCTCGCCCTCAGCGGCGCCGAATCCATCGCCAATCTCACCGGCGTGATGAAACTCGATCCAGACTCAACCATCGAGCACCCGCGCGTCGGTCGCGAGTCACTCAAAGCGATCTTTCCCGTCGCCATCGAAGTGGTCTTCGGCACCGCACTCCTCGGCTGGGCCATGCTCTCGCTGCCCGGAGTATTGGCGTCGCATGGCCTCACCGAACCCTGGCAAGTCACCGACGCGCTCGATCGCCGCAGCGAAGACATGCTCCGTTTTATCGCCGAACAATTCGGCGCCGCGACCGTCTCGCCAGCCTTTGGACATTTGTTCGGCTGGATCGTCGGCATTGTCTTTTTCTTCCTTCTCCTCAGCGCGTCGAACACCGCCATCGTCGCCATGATTGGTCTGCTTTTCATGATGGCGCGCGACGGGGAAATGCCGCGCGAATTCCCCCGGCTCAACCGCCACGGAGTGCCAAGTCTCCCCTTGCTCCTCGCCATGATGCTGCCGGCACTGGTATTAATCACGACCGGCAACTTCACCGCGCTGGCCGGGCTCTACGCCATCGGCGTCGTTGGCGCCATCGCGGTCAATCTTGGTTCCTGCTGTGTCAATCGCGCCGTCGATTTCACCTGGCTCGATCGCGTCCTTTTCGGCATCACCTTCGTCATCCTTGCCGCGGTCGAGATGACGCTCGCAAAAACAAAACCGGACGCGCTCTTCTTCGTCGCCTGCGTGCTTATGATCGGATTGGCCGTCCGTGCCTACACGCTGAAACGGCACGGCATGACCACCCTCACCGTCACCCGCCAGGTAGCGGAAATGGTGACGCCAAATCTAACCGAAACAATGCGGCCCAACCTCGAGGAAGGTCAGCGTTTGATGGTGGCCGCGCGCGGCATCACGCCGGTGCTCAGCTTCGCCCTCGACGAAGCGCAACTGCGCAAAGGCATCCTCTATGTGCTCTACGTCAAAGAAATCGCCGTCTATTACGGCGGCGGCCCGGCCACACTTGGCCGCGCCAAATGGCAGGACGATCCCGAAGCCAACGCGATCATGTCGCTGATGCTCAAGCTGGCCGAGGAGCGCGGGATTTGCGTCGCGCCGGTTTACGCCGTCAGCCCCGACGCGGCCACAACCATTCTCGACACCGCGGCCACACTCGGCATTGATTATCTCCTCATCGGCACATCACAACGCCGCACTCTGGCGGCGTTACTCCGCGGCAACGTCGTCAACGACGTCGCCGAACAACTCCCCGACACCATCCGCCTCGTCATCTTCGGATGACGCCGTGCAGCACGAGTCCGGGGGAGCGCGCGCGGCCCACGTGCTGGTTGCGACGGCCCGCCGCAACGAACTTCCTTTTCGCTGCATTTCGGCACGTGCGTCGCTGTTACGAGAGTCCGCAATGGCGCAGCCGCCATCAGTTCGAGCCGGACTGCAATTGCACCGCCAGCCGCGTGCACTCCTCGGACTTTTGCACGACAGGTTTGACCAATGTCTCCGCCTAAAGTCTTCGTCGCTGATCCCATCTCGTCGCGCGGCATCGAAGAGCTCACGCGCGATGGCGCGCTCGACGTGCACGTCCAAACTGGCCTAAGCGAAGCGCAACTATGCGAGGCGATGGGCAACGCCGCCGCGCTCATCGTCCGCAGCCAAACCAAAGTCACCGCTCCCATTTTAAATGCGGCGAAAAAGCTTCGCGTCGTCGGTCGCGCCGGCGTCGGCGTTGACAACGTCGACGTCGAGACCGCCACCCGCCGCGGCGTCGTCGTGCTCAACGCCCCCGGCGCCAACACCATCTCCACCGCCGAGCATGCCTTTTCATTATTGCTCAGCCTCGCGCGCAACATCGCCCGCGCCGACGCCACCACGCGCGCCGGCGCATGGGAACGCAAGACCCTCGAAGGCGTCGAGCTTTACAACAAAACCCTTGGCGTCATCGGCATGGGCCGCATCGGCAGCGAACTAAGCCGGCGCGCCATCGCCTTCGGCATGCGCGTCCTCGCCTTTGATCCCTACCTCGCCGCCTCCCGCGCACGCAGCCTCCAGGTCGAAGTGGTGGAGGAACTCGACGATTTGTTGCCGCTCGCAGACTTCATCTCGCTCCACACGCCGCTTACCCGCGAAACCCATCACATTCTGAACGCGGATCGCCTCGCCAAAACCAAACGCAGAGTCCGCATCATCAACTGCGCCCGCGGCGGGCTTCTCGACGAGTCCTCGTTAGCTCACGCCATCCGCACCGGTCACGTCGCCGGCGCCGCCCTCGATGTTTTCGAAACCGAACCGCTCCCGGCTGACTCGCCGCTGCGCCAATTCCCCAACATCATCCTCACCCCGCATCTCGGAGCATCCACCGCCGAAGCGCAGGAAAGCGTCGGGATAGAGATAGCGCAATCCATCCGCGCCGCGCTCCTTGAAGGCACCATCCGCAACGCCGTCAACATGCCTTCGCTCGACGCAAAAACGCTCGCCGTTATCGGCCCGCATCTCCGCTTCGGGGAAAAGCTGGGCCGTTTCCTTTCCCAGCTCGCGCCGCGCCACACCGAGCATCTCAACATCAACTACAGCGGCAAAGTGAACGAAG
>QHBL01000015.1:0-246 GCA_003244125.1 Chthoniobacterales bacterium | reverse complement strand
AGTCAACGCCCCCGCCTTCGCCGAAAGCCTCGGCCTCGCCATCACCGAGACGCGATTGAGCGCGCCTGGCGATTACTCGGACATGCTCGAGCTTTCCGCCACCGCCGAAGGCCGCTCCGTCTCCGTCGGCGGCGCCTTCTTCGGCGCTACCCCGCGCATCGTCCACATCAACACCCATCTCGTCGAAGCCCGCCCCCACGGCGTCATCATGATCCTGGAAAACACCGACCGTCCCGGAATGGTCGG
>QHBL01000060.1 GCA_003244125.1 Chthoniobacterales bacterium | reverse complement strand
GCGACCAGGCTGATCCCGAACATCACATCGTGCCCGTGCCCCTACCCGCCGGCATCTACCGAGATTACTATGGCGCGATCTCGAATGAAGTGCTCTGGATGCTGCAGCATCACCTGGTCGGGCAGTTTGGCTATTCCTCGTTAGACGCGGAGCGGCATCGCGCCTGGAGCGAAGGTTACCTTGAGGCAAACCGCCGTATCGCATCCGCCATCGCCGATTCCGGAATAAAGCCACGCGCATTCCTTATCCAGGATTACCATCTCTACCCGTTGCCGGCGATGTTGCGCGAGAAGTTCCCGGGCGCGCTGAGCCTGCATTTCACCCACATCCCTTTCCCAGATTCGGCGACGCTGAAATTGATCCCGCAAACCTGGCGCGACACTATCCTGCATGGATTACTCGGAGCGGACGTAATCGGCATGCAAACGGAGTGGGACGCGCGGCCTTTCCTTGGTTGCTGCGAAGAATTGCTCGGAGCCGAGGTTGACTACAAGAATAGCACGGTTAAAGCGCGCGACGGCCGGAAAATTCGAGTCCGAACATTTCCCGCGAGCACCGACCCCACAGAGGTGGAGCAATTGATGCGTTCACCCGCGATGAAAGCCGCGCGGGCGAGACTCGCCTCATCTATCAACGGCTCCGATGTTGTCGAGAAACAAATCATCATCCGCGTGGACCGGCTTGATCCGAGCAAGAACCAGCTCATCGGCTTCCGCGCTTTTGGTCGCTTGCTCGAGCGACGTCCTGACTTGCGGGCAACGCTAAGATTCCTCGCCTTTCTTATCCCATCACGCACGGACCTGCACGTCTATCGGGCTTATCGCGACGCTGTCTATGCTACCATCGCCGAAGTGAACGCGCGGTTCGCCGCGGACTGTGGCGGCGAGCCGATCCACGTCTTCTACACGAACGACCGCGAACAAGCGCTAGCCGCGATGGAACAAGGCGATGTGCTTCTCGTTAACTCTCGTGAAGACGGGATGAATCTTGTAGTGAAGGAGTGGGCTGTCGTGTCCGAACGCCCGGGGGTGGCTGTAATATCGGAGACAGCCGGCGTGGCATCGACTACGGGCGATGCGGCCATACTTGTCTCGCCACTGGACATCGAAGGCACCGCGCGCGCGATGGAGCAGGCATTGGAGTTACCCGGGGCCGAACGCTGGTCGCGCTTGAAGCGATTGCGCAACAACGTGCATGAATGGAGCGCGGCACATTGGCTTGAGGCGCAACTAGCCGAGCTAAACGCGATAGCTCAAACAACTACATGATTCGACCGTATCTAGCTCTGGCTACCGATTATGACGGCACGCTCGCGCACCACGGCGTGGTAAGTGCGGAAACGCTGGGCGCAGTCGAGCGACTGCGCGCGTCAGGTAAGAAGCTAGTGCTCGTGACCGGTCGCGAGCTGGAGGAATTAAAAGCGGTCTTCCCGCAGATCGGTATGTGTGATCTTGTCGTCGCGGAAAACGGCGCGCTACTTTACTGGCCTAAGACCGAACGGGTAAAGCTATTGGCCGAGCCGCCACCTGAGAAGTTCGTGCAGGAATTGCGGGAGCGCGGTGTGCCGATCGCAGCAGGTCGCGTTATCGTGGCGACGATTGAGCCACATGAGAACGAGGTTCTGCAAACCATCAAAGCGCTGGGATTGGAGCTGGAGGTTATCTTCAATAAAGGGGCCGTCATGGTACTTCCTACCGGAGTCAACAAAGCGACCGGTCTGCGCGCCGGTTTATCGATCCTTGGCCTTTCTACTCGCCACGTCATCGGGGTAGGTGATGCTGAAAACGATCACGCTTTTCTCCGTATCTGCGGTTGCGGCATCGCCGTGGCCAACGCCCTTCCTACCTTGAAAGAGCGGGCGGACTTCATCACGCAGCGGTCGAATGGCGAAGGGGTGATCGATCTCATCGATCAGCTTCTGGCCAACAACTTCGAGTTGCGCTCCGCACGAACTAACTCGGCGCCATCATAGTTATCCTTTCCTTCAGCCAGCCACATCGTCCCTTTTCTCCGCTTCAGGCAATTACTCCCCAGAAGTGACGGATCTTCTCCTTTGTTTGCAGTTAACGACGAGTGAAATCGCTTCCGAACTTGAACTAAGGCCCGCCGTTCAGCGCAGTGAACTCCTGCCCGTCCAGGAATGGTGTTATCTCTTGCGTGCGTCGTTACTTAGGTATTAGTTGCTGGGACGTTGAGCGAAACGCGGGCCTGTGGCTCCATTCGTTTCAAGCCAAGAAACTGATTAGCTGTTTCATAAAGCAAGTAGCTCCTTTGCTGCGGCAATAACTCGGTCATTGATTCGATAAGCTCGCCGGCGAGCGTTTCGCCCAGCGGAAAAGGATAATCCGAGCCGAGCGCTACTCTCTCCGCGCCGAAAAGCTTCACGAGCATGCGCAGTGACTCGGCGTCATGCACAAGTGAGTCAACATAAAAGCGCGCGGGGCGCTCACCATTGGCGAGATAGGTGCGTGGATTTACTTTGTTATCGATCGCGACCAGGTCCGGCCGGACGTGAAAGGCGCGCTCGATGCGGCCGACGGTGAAGGGGAATGCGCCACCGCCATGGGCGAACGCGACGCGCAGTTTCGGGAAACGCTCGAAAACGCCGCTGAACATCATGGAACAAATGGCGAGCGACGTTTCCGCCGGCATTCCCACCAGCCACGGCAGCCAATATCTCGGCATTCGCTTTTTCCCGATCATGTCCCAGGGATGAACGAAGAGGGCAGCGCCAAGCTGCTCGGCTGTTCTCCATACGATTTCTAACGAGGCGTGGTCAAGGTTGCGGCAATCCGGCCCGTGGCAATGCTCGTTGGCATCGACATGCGTGCCAATCTCCGCGCCACGCAGACCGAGCTCGCGCACACAGCGCTCCAGTTCGCGCGCCGCCAATTCCGGCTCTTGCAGCGGGATGGTGCCGAGCCCCGCGAAACGTGTGGGATGCGCGCAAACAACCTCAGCGACGTGATCGTTCAGAATACGGGAGAGATCGAGCGCATCGGCGGGCTTAGCCCAGTAGCTGAACATCACCGGTACGGTAGAAAGGACCTGCATGGTAACGCCGGCGGCATCCATTTCTTCAAGGCGCCGCGACGGCTCCCACGTGTTGTCTCTGATGTCGCGAAAGACGCGCTCGCCCATCATCATGCGCGCGCAACATGGTTTGTAGTGATCGAGTCTAACGAAACCTGAGTAGCCGTAGCGCGAGTCGAGGTCAGGCCATTCGCGCGGAAGAATGTGAGTGTGGAGATCGATCTTCAAGAAGAGTGATGAGTGACGAGTGATTAGAAAAAATAAGACGGGCAGCGCGCGTTCTTATCTGAACTCGTCACTTGTCACTCGTCACTCGTCACTGCCCAAAGGCCTTGACCGGCTCGGGTTTCTCCACCTTCGCTCCGCAATGTTTGCAGGTGCGGCGCGCGTCGTCCGTCCAGAAATCGAGCATGGCCTGGCTGAAATGCTGGACGATGTCGCCGCAATCAAAGTCGATGTCTTCCACCAGCGCCTCGCACCGCGGACAGTAGAAGATGACGTGCTCGTGCTCGCCCGGCGGCCGCCGGCGTTCCACCACCATGCCGAGAGTGTCGGGCGGACGCACCGGCGCATGCGGCACATTGGCCGGAATGAAGAACGTCTCGCCTTCACGCACGAAGTAATCGACAATCCGCTCGCCTTCGCGGATGCGCAGTTTGATGTCGCCTTTGAGTTGGTAGAAGAATTCCTCAGAATCAACCTGATGAAAATCGTTCCTGGCGTTGGGACCCTTGATGATCATGACGAAGAAATCGCGGCCGTCGTAAAGGTAACGATTACTGACCGGCGGCTTGAATAAATGAGCGTTGGCTTGGACCCATCGATCGAGATTCACCGGCATTTCCACCGCGGAAGCAGCTTCACTCGCGGGGGAAAGCATCGTAGCCATGAACCAGGGTATTTCGCCGGTCGCCGCCCGTCAAACAAAGCGGGAACGCGTGCCAAGATACGATTGTCACCGAATGAATCGTCGGGGAAGGGCGAACGTGAATAGTGACTGGTGAATAGTGAATGGATGCGCAGATGATCCGCGCCAACCTCTATTCACCGGTCACCAGTCACTATTCACAATTTGAAGCGTCGAAAACGTGTGCCCCAACTCACCCCGGCGGCCAACCCAACTGCCGTTGACCGAGCAGGTGGACGTGGAGATGCGGCACGCTTTCGCCCGCGTCGGGGCCGCTGTTTATGACAACGCGGAAGCCGTTTTTCAGTCCCAGTTTTTTCGCCAGCTCAGCCGCGGCGAGGAGCAGCTCGCCCAGTAGTTCGCGATCGGCGCTGGTCGCGTCCCCCAGCCGGGGCAAGACGCGCTTGGGCACGATGAGGACGTGCACGGGCGCCTGCGGATTGACATCGCGAAAGGCAATGAGCTGATTATTCTCCAGCAGAATCTCCGCTGGAACCTCGCGCGCGATGATTTTCTCGAAAATGGTCACTGGATTACCGCACCGAACAGTTGAGCTGCGGCACATCCGCCGCGGTCGAAATCTTTTCGCGAATAAAACAGACGATTTCGGTTCGCAAAACATCGCATGGCCGCGACCACGTGCGAGTGCCGCGGAGATGCTTCACCGCGGGCTGTAGCGCGACGAATTGCACTGTATCGACCCGCGCTTGCAGAAGCAGCTCGATCCGGCGGCCGAGCATCTCGAAATAAGCCAGCTCGTACCCGGCGCCAGCTTCCACCGCGATTTCAAATAGCGACACCGTTACCGGTGGCGGCGCCGGCGCGAAATGCGGCCCGATCTCATGGTAGCCGATCACCTTTAAAACATAGCGCACCGTCTGCGAAAGCTGGTTGAAGGCGACGAAGCTCTCATCATTCCGCAAGCGCAGATAGAAGGCGATACTTTCAGTGACGTGATCAGTCAGCCACCAGCTCTTGTAACCAGCCTCCTGCGCCGCGCGCGTGATCGCATCGCGCAGCCAGGCGCGGTTAAACTCAAAGAGCTGGCCCGACTCAGCCTTGAGGTAGGGGAATTCGTCCTTAAACGCGACCATCTTTTGCCTTCTCCGGTGGGAATAACTCGCGTTGCTGCGCGCTTGTGCGCACACGCCGGCCCAGCGCGCGAATCGCTTCCACAAATTCATCGGCCTCCTCGAAGCGTTGATGGATGGACGCGTAACGCACATACGCGACGTCATCGATGTCGCGCAATTTCGCCAGCACATGCAGGCCGACCTGAGCGGACGTGACTTCGCGCCCGCTCGTTTCCAGCTCATGCACGATAGCGTCCACTGCTTCCTCCAGCGCCACCAGACTGATCGGCCGCTTCTCGCACGCTTTGGCCATGCTGCTCACGAGCTTGCGCCGGTCGAATGGCTCATGCGAACGGTCGCGCTTGATCACACGCAGGTCGCTGCGTTCGATCTCCTCGTAAGTGGTGTAACGGTAAGCGCATTTGAGGCATTGCCGGCGCCGACGAATGCTCTGCCCCTGACGCGACTGGCGCGAGTCGATGACTTTATCGCTCCGCGAGCCGCATTTGGGACAACGCATAGTGTTAGCACCAGAAGTAGCACACAAGGTATTGCGCCGTCAATGTCTTCCGCTCACCGCGCACCTTCGGGCGCGCAACCCGGAGGCGGCCGCCGCTGGCAGCGCCCAGCATCGCTTACTTCGCAAGCGCCGTCTTCATCCCGAGCGTCTTCACTAGAAATGCCCAGCGATCGGCGGTCTCCTCAATGACCTTCGTCGTCGGTTTACCCGCGCCATGTCCGGCTTTCGTTTCGATGCGAATGAGCACCGGCTTGTCGCACCCCTGCGCAGCCTGCAATGTGGCTGCGAATTTAAAACTATGCGCCGGCACCACCCGATCATCGTGATCAGCCGTTGTAATCAATGTCGGCGGATAGCAGCAGCCTGGTTTGATATGCTGCAACGGTGAATAAGCGTAGATAAAGGGGAAGTCAGCAGGGTCATCCGAGCTGCCGTAGTCGCTGGCCCAGGCCCAGCCGATGGTGAACTTCTGGAACCGCAACATATCCATTACGCCCACAGCCGGCAGCGCTGCGCCATATAGGTCAGGGCGCTGTGTCAGGCACGCGCCGACGAGCAGGCCGCCATTACTCCCCCCGCCGATAGCGAGTTTCGGCGTGCTCGTATACTTCTCGGTGATGAGGTACTCCGCGGCCGCGATAAAATCATCGAACACGTTTTGCTTCACATGCTTCTCACCGGCCTCATGCCATTTCTCGCCGTACTCGCCGCCACCGCGCAAGTTCGCCACAGCATAGATGCCTCCCATTTCCATCCATTGCAACAAAGCCGGATTGAAGGACGGCATAACCGAAATGTCGAACCCGCCGTAGCCGTATAGGTATGTCGCGTTCTGTCCATCGCGTTTCATTCCCTTCTTGTAAGAGATGAACATCGGCACGCGTGTTCCATCCGCGCTCTTATAGAAGATCTGCTCAGTGGTGTAGTCGTCTGGATTGAACTTTAGCTTCGGTTTGTAGAGCGCTTCGCTCGCTCGCTTACCGAAATCATAGCGGAAGATCGTCGCAGGCATGGTAAAGCTGGTGAAGGAATAGAATGTTTCCCGATCGTGCCGCTTTCCGGGAAAACCGCCGGCAGAGCCGATTCCCGGCAATGCGATCTCGCCATCGGCCGACCCATCTGGTTTGAATAGCTTTACCAGGCTATGTGCGTCATGAAGGTAGTTGGCGACGAAACGATCGCCAACGAGGTTAACACTTTCGAGCTTGTCGGCTGATTCCGGAACCACTTCACGCGCAGTTGCCGGTAAAGGCTGTGAAGTATCAATCACTACGATGCGCCCGAGCGGCGCATCAAGATCGGTGTGGAAATAGAAAGCGGCGCCGTCATTGTCGATGAACTGCCAGGCCGCGTCACCTTTCGGCAGTAGCTCGACCACTTTCGCATCAGGGGCACTCAGATCCTTGTAGAAGATGCGATTGTGCGGATCGGTGCCCTTGCTGATGGTGATTATGAGATAGTGGCCATCATCAGTGACATCGCCATTAAATAACCACTCCTTCTGGTCGGGACGTTCGTAGATCAGGGTATCGGCCGATTGTGGCGTGGCCACCTTGTGGAAGAAGATCTTCTGGTTGTAAACCTGAGAACGCAATTGATTCTTCTCCTCAGGTTCATTGTAGCGGCTGTAGAAAAACCCGGAGCCATCCTTTAACCAGGACGCGCCGGAGAACTTCACCCATTTTAGTTCATCCTCGCGGTCCTTCCCGTTCTCCACTTCGCGCACCTTCCATGTTTGCCAATCCGAGCCGGAAGCTGCCAGGCCATAAGCGATTAACTTCGCGTTGTCGGAAACAGCCATGCCGCCGAGCGCGACCGTTCCATCTTTGGCCAGCACGTTGGGATCAAGCAGCTCCCGCGGCTTCTCCGTCAGATTGTTCGCGACGAAGAGCACACTCTGGTTTTGCAGACCAGTATTGCGAGTGATGAAGTAGCGATCCTTCTGCTTAAATGGCACGCCGAACTTCTCGTAATCCCACAACTCCGTGATGCGCTTCCTGATTGCGTCGCGTTCCGGAATCCTGCCTAGAAAGTCGAACGTCACCTTGTTTTCACTTTCGATCCAGGCGCGCGACTCGGGAGAATCGGGATCTTCCAGCCAGCGATAGGGATCGGCTACTTTGATGCCGTGGTAATCGTCCACCTGGTCGCTCTTCCGCGCGTCAGGATACTTGAAGGTTCGTTCCTCTTTCGCGAAAACGGACAGACAACCGAATACGAAGAGAAGCAAAAGAGGCCGTGTCATAGAGGCCCAGCGTAGCGATGACGCTTAGCGAGTCAAAGCGCATGGCGGTACAACTGCCTGTCGTCGGCATGGTTGCTGCTGTTTTGACTCCGGGCAGGCGTGTCGTGCAGCCATCCCTCGTTAGATTTGAGCAATGCCACCAGCCTTACGAGACCCCAGCGGCTGGCGCTTGACGCGAGAGTTGCCGTCACACAAGCGCCGCGTGCAATATCACCTGACAAAGCTCGGTGGAGAGTCGCGGGACCGCGCCGTGATGACAACCGTTCGCCGGCTGACAGTATAGCGGGGCCCGCCATTCTGCCATGGGTGCTGGCGCCGTGGGTTGCCGCCGATCTGGTGCGGCGAGCGCGCGATTACACGCAATTCCGCCGCTTGCGCGCGGCCTTGCCGCCGGAGTTCTGGAAGGGCGCAGGCCCAATTCGTCACTACGCGCGTATGATCGCGCACTGGCACAAGAGTGTGGCTCTTTGCATTCTGTCTGACCGTTTTCGCCAGGAACGATGGCAGCGGCACATTCGCGTGCACGGCATTCCTCCCGATGAACGGCCGGAATGCAGCGCGCGTCCTACGATTGTCGCCTGTCTGCACACCGGCGGTTACGTTCTTCTGCGTCACTGGTTGCGAGCACACGGAATGGTTGCGGCCTCGTTAGTAAGGGCACGGCCTGGAATTATCCGGCGATACGAGACCGGTCGCCAAAAAAGCGAAACCGAGCCGCCCTATTTCTTTCATGTGAGAGATGTGCGCGCTGCTGTGCGATACCTCGGGCCCGGCCGAGTTCTCGTGGTTGCCATCGATGCCCAGCCGGACTCAGCACTACCACGGTGGCGATGGGGACGCCTCTCAGGCTAACGGTTGGAGCGGCGCGACTGGCTCGACTGACTGATGCCGTCCTCGTGCCTGCCTGTGCCTCGTTAGGTCAGGGAATCGACATCCGGTTCGGAACAGCCGTGCCGCAGGAGATTATCGAAGGCGGCTGCACGCGAACCGTTAACGAGTTCCTGGTAAAACAATGGTGGAAGGATCTATCGCATGACCCGTGTGCCATCGGCTGGACGACGCTCGAAGCCTACGCACCGGAGCATCTCGTGCGAAACCGCACCCGCTGGCCATGATGAGTCATTCACCTGCACGAATTGTTATCACCGGCCTGGGCACGCACGGCGCGGGCGGCATCTCTGTTCCAGCGCTCTGGGAGAACACGCTGCGGCAGAACATTAATGTGCAGGAACGCACTAGCTCCAGCGGACAGCGATATGTCGTCTACACCGCGCCCGATCCGCACTTCGAAACGAAATGGCCGAAGATAGTCAAACATGCCGATCGCGCAGCCAAACTATCGCTGGCCGCGGCGAAACAAGCTTGGGCAGACGCATGTCTGACCAGGAGTAACATCGATCCGCATCGCGTCGGCGTCACCGTTGGCAGCTCGCGCGGTCCAGCTGGCTGTAGTTTGGCCGCCGGTAAACCTCATCCTACCGATGCTGTCTACAGCGCGTTCTCATCTATCGCGGGCGTGGTCGCAGCGGAACTCGCCGCGGCGCGATGCGCGCAGATGACTTCCGATACGTGCATCTCCGGAGCCGTCGCGCTGCAAACAGCCTGTTTGCAATTACAAAGCCACCAACTCGACGTTGCCGTAGTAGGAGGCGTGGACGCGCCGCTGGTCGATCCTTTGCTCGAGCAATTCGCGGCCGGTGGCGTGCTGGCCAGCTTAACTGATCGCGAGGCGCTCCGGCCATTCGATCAAAACCGCACTGGGACGGTGATCGGCGAAGGCGCAGCCTTTGTTGTTGTCGAAACTGAGACCCATGCGCGGGAACGCGGGGCGCATATCCGCGGCGTCATTCATGCAGTGGCGACGGGTTGCGAACCGCATTTGCGCACCAGCATGAGCATGAACGCACAAGGCATGCAGCAGAGAGCGCGGCGGGCACTCAGCACTTGCGAGATCGCCGCGCACGACATCGACCTTCTCATTCTCCACGGCACCGGCACGCGCTTGAACGACTCGATGGAAAGCCGATGTGTGCGCCACTCATTCGGGCCGGTCGAGCAACAGCCGTACTCTCTCGGCACGAAAGCGATTACCGGTCATACCGTCGGCGCCTCGAGCATCTTTCAACTCCTCGTCGGGCTGGAATCCGTCCGTCATGGTTTCGTTCCGGCGACAGCGAACTGCACGACGCTGGATCCCGATTGTTCAATTCGATTGAGCCGTGGCGTCGCCGCTGAATTGCATTATGGCCTTTGTCTGACCTCCGGATTTTGTGGCAATAGTTCATGTATTGTCTTCGGTCCGGCTCGTTGAGCTTCGGCGACTTGACGCGATATTCCGTTCGTGTCCGACGGATGTTCAGCGCGCGCCATTATCCATCTCGACATGGATTGCTT
>QHBL01000094.1 GCA_003244125.1 Chthoniobacterales bacterium | reverse complement strand
CCAGTCGAGATACTTCTTTTTCGCGCCGTAATAATATGGGCGATCGAGCGAGGAGAGGAGCCGCACCGGATGCCAGCGCAGTGAGTGAATCTTCGTCGCCGGAATTTCCGTCTGGCGATTGTCATACGCGATCGCTTTCCCGAGAAAGCCGCCGCGATATGACGCGCGCAGTGTTTCGAACGCGTCCGTGTCGAGCCCATAACCGCCGATGCGCGCGAAAATCGAGTAGAGCAGACTGCGAGGAAGCCGGCGGGTGACGCGGCGCGGCGGCGCGCTGGGTGCATCGAGGGTTTCGCCGGGCATTCGAACAAGTATTGTGCTGCCGCAGTGCAAGTAAAGAGCAGGATGCGTCCCGAACGGTTGAATATCGGCTTCGTCCGGCGCGGTTTTTCCCGCAGCGGCGGCGCGGAAGCTTATGCGCAGCGGCTCGCCCGCGGCCTGGCCGCAGCTGGAAATGAAGCGACGCTTTTCACCAGCGCGGAATGGCCTAACGAGCAATGGCCGCACGGCAAAATCGTGCGGGTGAAGGCGAGCGAACCGCTGGCTTTTGCCGATGAGCTCGAACGCATCGATCCGGGAAAGTATTGCGATGTCGTGCTTAGCTTCGAACGCATCTGGCGGTGCGACTTTTTCCGCGCAGGTGACGGCGTCCATCGCGCCTGGCTGGAGCGGCGGGCGCAGTTCGATGGCGCGTTTCAGAAATTCGCGCGGCGACTTGGGGGCAAGGACAATCAGATTCTTCAACTCGAAAGGGCATTGCTGGCTGAGGGCGGCGCCCGTCGCGTTATCGCCAACTCGCTCATGGTGCGGGACGACATTGTGCGCTGCTACGGCCGTTCGGCCGTGAGCATCGAGCTCGTGCGCAATGGCCTGCGTGTTTCTGATTTCGGGCCCGCGCCGCTCAAGCGCCAAGCGGCACGCTCGCAACTCGGCCTTGGCGCGGACATGGCAGTGTTATTCGCCGGATCCGGCTGGGCCCGCAAAGGTCTCCGTTTCGCCGTCGCGGCCGCTGAGAAGGCCCAGACGCAGTTGCTCGTCGCTGGTCGTGGAAAGGAAGGGCGCTATCGCTCTAACGCAGTGCGATTCCTCGGCGAAATGGACGATATGCGCCTCCCCCTCGCCGCCGCGGACGTTTTCATCCTTCCCACACTTTACGACCCGTTCTCGAACGCCTGCCTCGAAGCGATGGCCGCCGGCCTGCCCGTCATCACCACGCGCGCGAACGGGTGTAGCGAGATCATCGACGACAAGGTGCACGGCTCAATCGTCGAGAGGCCGGATGACGTCGACGCGCTCGCGAGTGCGCTGCGCTTTTGGAGCGATGGCGCACGGCGGCTCAATGCGCGGTCGAATTTGCTCGAGCGCGCGACGCAGTTCGACATCTCGCGCAACGTCGCGCAAATGCTCGAGCTTTTGCTCGGTTCAACCGGCACGGAACTTTATCCTGGGATCGAGGCGGAATTCACATCCGGAAAAATTCGGAACACCTGATCCAGCCGCGCGATCTCGAAGATCGGTTTGACGGTTTCCTGTAATCCAGCGAGGGCAAATTTGCCGCCGTATTTCTCCACGTTCTGCATCGCTTCGATGAGAACAGCGAGCCCGGAGCTGTCGATGTAACTGACTTTGGAGAGATCGACGATCAGATTCCGCGGCTGCTCTTTGAGCGCGCTGTTGAGCGTATTGGCGATGCGCGGCGAGACATGGAGATCGATCTCGCCTTCGAGGGGGATGACGTTTTCGGTTTGAGCCATGGGGAAAGGATTGTCTTCGGCGAGGCGGTCATCGTCAATCGTTCACCTTCGCGACTTCGCTCGCATCGTCACGACCACCCGAGCATCGCCATCACGCGTTCCACCTCGGCAAAATCGTCGAATAAAAAATCGGGTGCGCAGGCCTGGAGCCGTTCCCGCGACCAGCCGCCCGTTGCCACCGCGACCGTTCGCGCGCCGAATACCTTTCCGCAGGCAATGTCGTGGCCGGTGTCGCCGATCACGTCGATGTCGGGGAGGGCGTCGAAGTCGCCGAGCAGGCCCCGCGCGCGCCGATGCGCGAAGGCGCCGAGCTCGTTGCGATCGTGGTGATCGTCGGCGAAGGCGCCAAACTCAAAGAAGTGCCACAAGCCGTAATGCCCGAGCTTCAATTCCGCGCCGCGTTTTAAATTGCCGGTGAGCAGGGCGAGCACGATGTGTGGCTGCGCTCGCAAACGCTCGAGCAGCTCGGAGATTCCCGGCAACACCCTTCCGCGAGAACGCTTCAGCTCCTCGGGCAAGCCACCGATATAAGCATCGGCAAACGCGCTGATGTTTTCCGCCGTCGGCTCCGTTTTGTACTTCCCCAGAATGTCGCGAATGATCGCACGATCCGTTTTCCCGGCGACCTCGATGTCGCGCAAATCATCCGCCGCGCCGAAATGCCGCTGCACCATCTTTTGCAACGACACCACGCCTGCGCCGCCGGTGTTCACCAGCGTGCCGTCAATATCCCAGAGCAGAAGGCGACGTGAGTTCACGAGAAGTCCGCAGATTACGCAGATTCGCGCAGATTA
>QHBL01000091.1 GCA_003244125.1 Chthoniobacterales bacterium | reverse complement strand
CGGCGGCGATTTCATGAAGTAACTGGACGGACCGATGAGCGCGCCCCTGATCTTGCGGTCAAGGGCGAGTTTGGCGCAGCGGATGGCATCGATGACCACGCCGGCGGAGTTGGGCGAATCCCACACTTCCAGCTTGAGCTCGCAATGGAGCGGCACGTTTCCAAAGGTGGTGCCTTCCATACGGATGTAGCACCATTTGCGATCGCCCAGCCACGGCACGTGATCGCTCGGGCCGACGTGGACATTTTCCGCGGGCATGGCATGACCGAGCTGGCTCGTCACGGCCTGGGTCTTGGAGATTTTCTTCGACTCGAGCCGGTCGCGCTCGAGCATGTTTAGGAAATCGGTGTTGCCACCGAAGTTGAGTTGATAGGTGCGATCGAGCCGCACACCGCGGTCACGGAACAAATTCGTCAGCACGCGATGCGCGATGGTGGCGCCGACCTGAGATTTGATGTCGTCGCCGATGATCGGCAGTCGGCGCTCTTCAAACCGGCGCTGCCAATACGGCTGCGACGCGATGAAAACCGGAATGCAATTCACAAAGGCGCAGCCGGCATCGAGGATCTGCTCGACATACCACTTCGTCGCCATCTCAGCGCCGACCGGGAGATAGGAGACGACGACATCCGTTTTCGTCCGCTTCAAAATACCCACGATGTCGTCCGTCGAACCCGGCGATTTCTTCACCACGCGCTCGAGATATTTGCCGATGCCGTCGTGGGTCATACCGCGATGCACGCGCACGCCGAGCGCCGGCACGTCGGCGAATTTGATGGTATTGTTCGGCTCGGCGAAAATCGCTTCGCCCAAGTCGCGGCCGACTTTGCTCGCGTTGATATCAAAGGCGGCGCTGAACTCGATGTCGCGCACGTGATATCCGCCGAGGTTCACGTGCATCAATCCCGGCACGTCCTCCCCTTCCCGCGCGTTTCTGTAAAACTCCACGCCCTGCACTAGCGACGAGGCGCAATTTCCCACTCCGATAATGGCAACACGAATCATGATGGCACTCCTTCCAGCTTCGCTACTCGGCCCGGTTTACGGACGCATTGAATCAATTGTTCCAGCTCAGCCGCGCGGTGTGCGGCCGTGTGTGAGGTGAGCACGCGTTCACGCGCGCGGCGGCCGATGGCGCGTGCTTCAGCGTCCGGCGTTCCGCGCAAAATCCGCAGCACGTCATCGGTCGTGCGCGCGATGAGGATCTCGCGACCGGGCTCAAAAATTTCCTCCAGGCCTGGCCACGCGTCACTGATGATCGGCGTGCCGCAGGCCGCCGCTTCAAAGAGCCGCACGCTGGGCGACCAGCCGGCGCGCACCATTTCGGCGCGCGTGATATTCAAGGTGAACCGTTGGGCGTTATAAAATGAGCGGTGCGTCGCCGGCTCGAGATGCTGGATGCGTTTGACGTTGGCCGGCCAGCGAATCGTCTTGGGATATTGCGGCCCGGCGACGATGAAAGCGTCGCTCCACATCCGTCGCGCCACTTTGATGAGCAACGTGTCGAGAGCCGATTGACGATCTTCGCTGAAGGTGCCGAGATACCCGAGCGTCCACTTCTTGCGCGCGCGCTGGGGGAAGTACTCGTCCGCATCGACCGAGCAGTAAAGAGCGCGAGCGCGGCGAGCGCCGTAGAGTCGTTCGATTTTGCGAAGGGTCGGACCGCCGGTGAAGGAGAGGTAAAGATCGAATTTGGGAATGACGGCAGCGGAGATGTAATCGCAATCGCCGGCGCCGAGTTTTGCGAGAGTGACAGGAGTATCGATGTCGTAAAATGCGGTCACGCCTTGGGCGTTGCGGTTGATCCATTCGGCAACGGCAATGCCGCTGGGAACAAAAGAACCGAGGATGACAGCATCGGCTTCACGAACTTCATCGGCAAAACGCCTCTTCAGCTCGGCGAGGCTGCGGTAGATTTCTGTCTCGCAAAAACCGGGCTGCGGAAGATCGCGATTGTCGGCGTACCAGGGTTGATCGCGTTCCAGGAAAAGGATGTCGTGACCGGAGCGTGAAAGCTCGCGCAGGAGCGCGCGATAGGTGGTGGCGTGGCCGTTACCCCATGAGGAGGTGATCGATAGACCAAGAACGACAATCCTCATGCGAACGCTCCCTCGAGAATTCCGTCGAACTGCGCGGCGCGGTGCGCGTAAGTGTGCTCGGCAAGCGCGCGGCGATATGCAGCGTCGCCGATCTTGTGCGCGCGTGTCGCATCGACGTTCTGCAGGTACGCGGAGACTTCGCTGCCATCGCGCGCGACCAGAATTTCTTCCCAAGGTTCGAAGAACGTTTCAATGCCTTCCCACGCATCGGTGATCAAGCACGCTGCGGCGCCGGCCGCTTCGAACACCCGCGTGGCGGGCGAGAAGCCGTAACGCGCCATGCTCGCGCGCGAAATATTCAGCACCATGCGGGGCGTGCAGTTAAAGGCGTTGTGATGGGCGGTGTAAACATGGCCGAGGTTGTTCACGTTCATCGGCAATGGTTTCGTATCCCAGCCGATGCCACCGAGGAGGAATTTCTGCGCGGGCAATTGTTCGGCCGCATTGAGGAAAAACTCTTGGACACGCGCTTCGCGATCG
>QHBL01000049.1 GCA_003244125.1 Chthoniobacterales bacterium | reverse complement strand
CGAAAACAAAATCCTGCAACGCACCGGCTGCATGCTGCGCTTTCCGTTCTGGCCGGCGAAATTACGCTGGCTCCCGCACGCTCAACCAACGCTTTTCCGCCGCGTCCAGTTCTGGGTCTCGCCCAGCGATTGGATTTTCCACGATCTTCACGGCGAACTGGCCACGAGCGAATCGATGGCGAGCGGCACCGGTTTGTTCAACCAGCAGACGCGCAAGTGGGACTCGGAACTGTGCGACGCTGCCGGTGTTAAGGAAACTCAGCTGCCGGTAATCTTGCCGGCGCTGGCTGATGGCAGAATTCTCACCGCCATCGGTGACGGCGCCGCCAGCAACATCGGCAGCGGCGCCACGGCGGAAAACATCGCCGCCATCAATCTCGGTACGAGCGCTGCCGTTCGCGTCATGACCCGTCGTGCGCTGCGCGTTCCGTACCGCCTCTTTCGCTTCGTCGTCAGCGAGCAGGCATTCGTCCTCGGCGGCGCCATCAGCAACGCCGGCAACCTGCGCGACTGGTGCCGAGACAAGCTCCATCTTGCAGATTCCGCTCGCCTCGACCGCGAAGCCGCCGCGCGCGATACTCTCATCACGCTCCCCTTCGTCGTGGCCGAGCGTTCGCCCGATTGGCCGGAGTTCCCTGGCGCCATCAGTGGTTATAATCGCAGCACCACGCCGCTCGACATCTTTCGCACATTCACCACCAGCGCATTTTATCGTCTCGCCGATATTTTCGATCTGCTGGAGAAATCGATCGGCCCCATTGAGCGCATCATCATCTCCGGCGGGATGAGCCGCTCGCCAGAAATCGTCGCGATTCTTGCCGACGCGCTCGGGCGCAACCTCGAACTTGGGATCGAGACGGAAGCATCGTTGCGCGGCGCAGCTCTTCACGCGCAAAACGGACAGCTAATCTCCCCGGTCGCACGCGGTCGCCTCATCCGATCTAACAACGCTCTGGCCGAGCTCCATCGCCGCCGGCGAAGGAAGCAACGATTATTCGCGAGGTCATTCCTAATTCAGGATCCCGCAATCATGCGATCGAAGCGCGGACGAACGCTGGCATAGAATGGATATGGCCGATCCGCCTTCGCTGGCTGGTAACGCCAGTGTTTATACATCCAGAGCCAAGGCGCCGGATTATTGCGCACCACCGGCTCGAACGAATCCCAGCAGGCCTGAGCCACTTGACGCATCGTCGCATCCGGTGGGAGCTCGATGCGCGGGTGAAAGACGATCCGATAGCGTCCACGCGCCAGCGGCTCGCAATATGCAGGAATGAGCGCGCCGCCGGTGCGCTGATGCAGCCAGGCGTGCGCGGCGGTGACGCTGGTCTGCATTCCAAAGCATTCGATCGCCACTGCCTCCTCGCTCGGCGGAATGGTAAGATCGACCAGGAGCGCGGTGTTGCCGCCGCGGCGCAACGTTTTGTAAAGGCGCAGAATGCCACCGGTGCGCGCGGTGAAAACGTGACCCGATTGCTCACGCAAGCGGCGAAAGACCGGGTCGAGCAGCGGGTTCTTGAATTCCTGCGCGAGAATCGTCGCCGAGCGCCCGCCGAAGCCGCAGCCGAGACTCAACCATTCGAAGTTGCTGTAATGGAAGCAGGCGATGATGGCGCTCTCGTCCGGCGTGGTCGGGTAATTCTCGAGTTCGACGTAGCGGCGGAAGTTTCTCTCGTTCAAGCACGGGCTCCAGAGAAGATCGAACATGGTTTGCGCGAAGTGCCGGTAGGACTGCCGAAGAATGCGGCGCTTTTCCGCAGGCGAATACTTTTTACCGAACGCGCAATCGAGATTAGCAAGAACGACGCGGCGACCGCGGCCATCGACGACTGAGGCGATCGCTCCTGCCACCTGAGCAAGAAAGACCACGGCGATGCGCGGGAGCAGAGGCACGAGCCTGGCCGCCCCGAGCAAGGCTGCGTATTCACAGCGATAGCGAAAAGTTTTCCAGTTCATCCCAAACGCGGTGAACGAAGCTGGTTGAGGCGAGTCGCGCGGGACATTTTTTGTGCGAATCTAGTGAGCGTCCCACTGCCGGCCGCGCGTCTGCACTTTGTGAAAAGCGTTCTGTTCGTCTGCACCGGTAACATCTGCCGCAGTCCCATCGCGGAAGGTCTTTTTCGCGCGCTGCTCGGAAATCGCAAGGACATTGAGGTCACATCGGCCGGTGTCCACGCGGTGCGGGGCCAGCCGCCGAGCACCCACGCCATCGATGTCTGCGCGGAGGAAGGCGTGGACATTCGCGACCTGCGCAGCCAGCCGTTGATGCCAACCTTGCTCGAGCGCGCGACTCATGTTTTTGGGATGACCGGCGCGCACGTCGAAGCGATCCAAATGTTGTTTCCAGACGCGGCGGAGAAGACGTTTTTGCTCCGCGAGTTTGAGCAGGCGGGCGAAACGAGCTGGCGCGATGTCCCCGATCCCATCGGTCTCGGCCGCGACGTTTACACCACCTGCGCGGAGACGATCAAAAACGCTTTACCGAGCGTGCTGGCGTTCGTAGAAGAAAGTAAAGTGTCCGTGCCGCCCTCGCGCCGCGGCTCTGCGTTTTCCATGAGCGATATTCCCATTCAGCCTCAAAGCGAGACCCCGGGCGGCGGGTTGCGCAAAGTCGATCCTGAAGTTTTCGCGGCAATTCAGGCCGAGGAAAAACGGCAGCGCGAAGACATAGAGCTGATCGCCTCGGAGAATTTCACCAGCCGTGCCGTCATGGAAGCGCAGGGAAGCGTGCTGACGAACAAGTACGCGGAAGGCTATCCGAAGAAGCGTTGGTACGGCGGCTGCGAAAATGTGGACACCGTCGAGCAGCTCGCGATTGATCGGGCGAAGCAGCTCTTCGGTTGCGAGCACGTCAATGTCCAGCCGCACTCCGGCGCCCAGGCGAACATGGCCGTCTATTTCTCCGCGCTGAAAGTCGGAGACAAAATTTTGACGATGAATCTCGCTCACGGCGGACATCTCACCCACGGCCATCCGGCGAATTTCTCCGGCAAATTTTACCAGGTCACCCAATACGGTGTGGATGAGAAAACCGAGACGCTCGATTACAGCGCGCTGGCCAGGCTCGCCGAAGAAACGCGACCGGCGATGATCACTGCGGGCGCGTCGGCCTACCCGCGGCTCTTTGATTACCCACGGCTGCGCGAGATCGCCGATTCCGTCGGCGCGCTTCTGTTTATCGACATGGCGCACGTCGCTGGCCTTGTCGCCGGCGGCCAACATCCGAACCCGATACCGCACGCGCATTACGTCACCACCACAACGCACAAAAGTCTGCGCGGCCCGCGCGGCGGCATCGTCATGTGCACGGCCGCGCACGCGAAAGCCATCGACGCCATGGTGTTCCCCGGAATCCAGGGCGGCCCCCTCATGCACGTCATCGCGGCGAAGGCGGTTTGTTTCCACGAAGCGTTGCAACCGTCGTTCCGCGATTATCAGCGGCAGGTCGTCGTCAACGCCAAAGCGCTCGCGGCCGGCATCGCCAAGCATGGTTACCGCATCGTCAGCGGCGGCACCGACAACCATCTCATGCTCGTGGATCTGCGGCCGAAAAACATCAACGGCAAAGAAGCGCAGGACATTCTCGACCGCGCCGGCATTACCGTGAACAAGAATGCCATTCCCTTCGACACGTATCCGATCTTTAAACCAGGCGGCATTCGCGTCGGCACGCCCGCGGTCACCACGCGTGGGATGAAAGAAGAAGAAATGCTCGAGATCGCGGAGCTGCTGGCCGAAGCGCTCGAACATCGCACTGACGACGCTGCGCTTGAACGCACCCGCAACAAAGTGTGCGAGCTGACGCGGAGATTTGCGCTGCCGAACTGATTGTCATTTCGAGCGGAGCCGAGGAATCTCTAGGTCTTACTCCAAAGCAAATGATTAGAGATGTCTCGGCT
>QHBL01000422.1 GCA_003244125.1 Chthoniobacterales bacterium | reverse complement strand
CCCAGGTTCGACCGCACTTCGGAATCGAGAGCACGGTGGCGTCGCCACCGGAAAGCGAACGGGCGCGACTGCTAAAATTCCACCGCATCAGCAGAAACTACGAAGCAGAACCAGCGAGGTCGAGAAGACGCCAGTCACCAAATTTGCCGCAAGCTAATAGAGGCATTGGCAGGAATATAAAACGGATTAAGGTCAAAGTGGTCCAGCTACAGGTCACGAATACTTCGCAATTTAGCCAAGCTTCTCTTTTCCGTGTTTCTCTGTTTGCGCTGATCTGGTTTTGCTGCTGGTGCCACGGCAGCGCGTTTGCCCAGAGGATGGAGACGCAAAGAGTGTTTGGTCGTTATCAGCAACAAGTCTGGCGAGACGAAGATGGACTGCCGCAAGGCACCGTCATGTGCATCGCGCAAACGCCGGACGGTTATTTGTGGATCGGCACGCTCGGTGGATTGACGCGCTTCGATGGCGTGCGGTTCAGCGTTTTCGATAGCAACAACACGCCAGAAATCACGAGCGACCTGATCACTGCACTGCTCGCCGACCCAGCGGGCAACCTCTGGATGGCGACCCCAACCGGGCTGGTGCGACGCGCCGCCGCGGACGGTCGCTTCACTCGCTATACTGCGGCGCAGGGCGCTCCGAAAGATCAGGCCTTGTGTCTCTGGCGCGATGAATCTGGCGCGCTTTGGATTGGGACCGATGGCGGCGGATTGTATCGTTACCGCGAGGGTCGATTTAGTGTCTTCACGATCAAAGAAGGGCTTCCAAGCAATCAAGTCTTTGCTCTGGCAGGTGACGGTTCGGGCGGCATTTGGGCCGGGACGGATAAAGGCCTGGGTCATTTACAAAACGAGCGGTTTACCTGTTACACGACGGCTGATGGGCTGGCGCACGATGTGGTTCGGGCGCTTTGTCGCGATGCGCACGGCGCGTTGTGGATTGGCACACAGAGCGGTGGATTGAGCCGATTCTACGATAACAATTTCCGAAACTATGGTGCGGCCGCTGGTCTGAAGGAGGGCGCCATCTCGACTTTGCTTGCCGCAAGCGACGGCACTCTTTGGGTCGGCGCTTCCAGCGGAGTTTACCGGATGAACGAAGAGCGGTTCGAATCGTTTATCACGGCAGAAGGATTGCCTGGAGGTCGGCTGACAAGTTTGTATCAAAGCGCGCAGGGCGACTTCTGGATCGGGACCGACGGCGGATTGAGCCGGGTGCGCGAGAGCCGTTTTCGCACTTACACGACAAAGGACGGTCTGGCCAACGACAACGTCCAGGCGATTTATCAGGACAGGGAGGGCAGTCTTTGGGCGGGATCGATCAACGGGCTGACACGCTTCAAGGATGGCGTCGCGACCGTCTTCACCACCGGGGACGGTTTATCATCGAACGAAATTATTTCGATCAGCGAGGACTCGGCCGGGCAACTCTGGGTGGGAACTCGCAATGGAGTGAATTGCCTAACGAACGGACGGTTCACGACCTATCTCACTCCGCGGAAAGAGCGGCCGATTGATTTCGTCGTGAGCGTTTACGGCGACCGCGATGGAAATCTTTTCGCCAGCACGAACGGCGCTGGAGTTAGTGTTCTGCGCGGGAACCAGTTCGTTGAGTTTCCCGTTCCCGAAGCCCTGGCGCGCGACGACGTGCTTGCGATCTACGAAGATCGCGCGGGCAACCTGTGGTTCGGCGGGAGACTCGGCGGACTCTGGCGCCTAACGAATAGTCATTGGCAAACTTGGACTACGAAGGGCGGAGCACCGTTAACTCACATCCGCGCATTCTATGAAGATGCTGCCGGTGATTTGTGGATAGGAACGCATGGCGGCGGGTTGAGTCGCTGGAAAGATGGAAAGCTGAAGAGCGTCACCGCGCGTGACGGACTTTTTGACAACATTGTTTTCCAAATTCTACCGGATGACGCGGGCAACCTTTGGATGGACTGCAATCGCGGCATCTTCCGCGTGCGACAGGAGGAGTTGGAAAACTTCCTGGATGGCCAGGCCTCCACGGTGACGTCGTATGTTTATGGGGTCGAGGATGGAATGCCGAGTCGCGAATGCAACGGAGCCAACCCCGCCGGATGGCGAACACGCGACGGGCATCTTTTTTTCCCAACCACCCGCGGGGTGGTCGAGCTCCAACCACCCTCGCATCTGTTGCAGCCTCCGCACGTCGTCATCGAACAGATAAAGGTGGATCGGACAACGACGCCCTTTCCCCAAGCCGTACGCATTCAGCCGCGTCAGCAGGAACTCGAGGTCCAATACACCGCGCTGAGCTGGAACCGCCCGAAGCAATCAATCTTCAAATATCAGCTGGTGGGCCTGGACAGATCCTGGATCGACGCCGGCACACGCCGCACTGCCTATTACTCCCACCTGCCGCCGGGCGGCTACAAATTTCAACTCAGAGCCGATGATGGCGATGGCCTTTGGAGCGCGAATGAGGCAAGCCTTTTAGTTCTCGTTAGTCCGCCGTTCTGGCTGACGTGGTGGTTTGCTTCTCTCGCCGCCGCTTTCATTGCCGCAGCAGTTTTCGGCGCTTTCAATTTGCGCCTGCAACGAGTCAAACGTCGGCACGCGGCTCAGGAAAATTTCTCACGCCGCTTGATCGATGCTCATGAAAGCGAGCGCCGGCGAATTGCGGCCGAGTTGCACGATGGGCTGGGACAAAGTCTGGCCATGATTAAGAACAGCGCAGTCTTCGGCGCGCGGAACGCGAGCGATTTGACCGCGACCCAGTCGCAGCTGGATCAAATCACGCAACAATCGACGCACGCCATCAGCGAAGTGCGCGAGATCGCGTATAACCTTCGGCCCTATTTGCTCGATCGTTTTGGGTTAACAAAGGCGATCAACGCGCTGCTCAATAAGATTGCCGCCACCGGTCCACTTCTCGTTAGGACAAAGATCGACAATGTGGATGGCCGTTTTCCGAGCGAAGCCGAGATGAGTATTTACCGCATCGTACAAGAAAGCATTAACAACGTCTTGAAACACGCCGACGCGACCGAAGTGGAAGTAACGATGACGACGACTGAGTCGTCCGTGCAGCTGGAGATTCGCGATAACGGAAACGGCTTCGAGCCGGCCACCAGCGAAAATGGCGAGCGCGGCGGTTTTGGTTTACTCGGGATGGCCGAGCGCGTCCGCTTGTTAGGCGGAACCTGGACAATCCGCTCGTCGCCCGGGGCCGGGACAACGGTGGCGATTGCATTGCCCGTTCTTGGAGTGCGGCGGAATGCGTAGCGCCACGCCGCTGCGCTTTGCCACCCCACTCCAAGGATGCGATAGAGTATTGTGCCGTCAGTCATTCGCATCGTGCTCGCTGATGATCACCCGATCGTGCGACAGGGCTTACGCCAAATGATCGAGGCGGATAGCACGCTCAAAGTAGTAGGAGAAGCGGGCGATGGAAAGACCGCGCTCGCTTTGATTGAGCAACATAGACCGCAAGTCGGTGTCATCGACATCGATATGCCGGGCGGCGATGGCTTCGCGGTCGCACGCGCGTTGCAAAAGAAACGGCCGCCCGTCGAGCTGGTATTCCTAACGATGCATAGTGAAGCGGAGATTTTCCAGGAAGCGATGGACCTCGGCATCAAAGGTTACGTTCTCAAAGATAGCGCCGTGACTGATATCGTGAGCAGTATCAAATCAGTCGCGGCCGGAAAGGCTTATCTGAGTCCGGCCTTGTCCGACCATGTCTTGCAGCGGCGTGGTGCGGTGGAGAAATCTGGCGAAACGCATCCCGGCTTATCCGATCTCACTCCAATGGAACGACGAGTCCTGAAGCTCATCGCCGCCGATATGTCGACTAAGGAAATCGGCGCCAAACTCTTCATTAGTCCGCGAACGGTGGACGCGCATCGCGGCAATATTTGCGCAAAGTTGAAAATCCACGGCACGCTTGCCCTCGTTAGGTTCGCGCTCACGCACAAGGGCAACTTATAGAAACGAAGCCGTTCCTGGCCACGGAGAAACACGGGTTTCACAGAAGACCCGGAAAGCATTCCTCTCTCATCCGTGTTAATCTGTGGCCAGGTTCTTCGGGAAGAATCCAAACGTCATCCCGAGCGAAGTCGAGGGAGCCCGTGGCATTAGTTCAAAGGCATGCATCGGGATTCTTCGACTCCGCT
>QHBL01000308.1 GCA_003244125.1 Chthoniobacterales bacterium | reverse complement strand
GGGAGCACGGGCTGCCAGCCTGTCGTTCGCGGCTGCCAGCCGCGAACTGGTGTTGCGATCCGATGAAGTAGCGACGCCGGCATTTGGCCAGCGGCCAAATGCTACAGGCTGGCAGCCTGTGCTGCCCAGATTTCAGACGGGCGCGACTGACGTTCCGAAGCTTCTTCGTCAGCGACTCGCAACTCGCCGAAACGAAAAACTGGACGAACCGGCCTCTCCACTTCAACATTGCGCCCTCGATGAGCAAGGACACCATCAAAGCTCTCGTCATCATTCTCGGCGCGCTCAGTGTGCTCGTGATTCTGCTGCTCTGGGCCAATCACCTGCGCCCGCACGCCTGATGCTTACGGCGCCCGCTCGTTCGCGGCATGGCTGACGAGACACGCTCGCTCTGGGAAATTTACGATTCGGAAATTGAACCGTGGCGTCGTGGCCGCCGTATTCTTCTGGCCATCGGCGCGTTCGTCTTCCTCCTTCAAGGCCTCTCCGTGATGGCCGAGATGGTTTTGGGGCGGCTCGAGGTGCTGGTCGTTCTCGGTATTCTCATCGTTGTCTTCTGGCTCCAGTTTTACTTTGTCTGGATCGGCGTGCACTGGCTGCGGTGGGTTTGGGGCGGATGGAATCTGCTCTCCGGCTTCGCGCTTCTCATCTGGGCTCTGCGCGACCAGAGCGTGGTCGAGAGTTTGCTCGGAGTTATGAACATCCTCGTCGGCGCCGGATTGTGTTCGCCGTCGGTTTACCTTTTTGCGAAACATCAGAAGGAGACCATTCGCTGGAAGGAATCGGTCATCGTCGCCGCTGTCTCTTTCGTGTCGCTGGTCACCGTCGCTGGCGCCGGCCTTGGAGCCTGGGCGTTGCGCGAACAATATCGCCGCGACGCCCGAGCGTTTGCCGACGACGCCGGCGAACACATCTATCGCGAGCACGATGAACAATGGACGCTCGCTCATGTCAGCCAGCGGTCGCTCCAGCAGAACGGCCCCGAACGCGTGCGCTATTTTCTGGAAGCGGCAAAACAACGGATCGGCCGTGTTCAGCAAATACGCCATGCTGACGGCATCGCGCTGGTGCATCTCAGTTTCCCTTTCGCCCTTGAGACTGACGCGGAGACCATTGCTTACGCCGAAACAGAACGGGGCGCGGTGCAATTATGTTTCGTGCTTTTGAACAGCCACCGTGAGTGGCAGATCGATCGGATGTGGTGGAATTATTTGCCCGCATCTGCCAAACAGGAAACGCGCGCTCCCTGATCGCGACGCCGAGTTGCTGCGGAAGAATGCAGCGTGCTTCATTGCCTCTGGCACTGCTCCCGCGTATCAGTCTCACCCTGCATGAGTGCACCGGCATCACATCGTGGCATGCTCAAGCTGCTGCGTGGCGGCCCGTTTCGCCGTTACATCATCGGCTCCGCTATTTCGGACACCGGCACGTGGATGCAGGTCATGGCCCAGGGATTTGTCATGAGCACGCTGACGAATCGCAATCTCTTCCTCGGTCTCATCGGCCTCGCCTCGGGCTTGCCGAGTCTCGCGCTCACGATGTTCGGCGGCTCGCTCGCTGATCGTTACGACAAACGCAAAATTCTCATCAGCACAAATCTCGCCCAGATTGCGTTAGCCATCATCCTCGGCCTGCTCGTTCTCACCGGCCGGATTGAAATCTGGCATATAGGCATGCTGGCGGCGTGTCTGGGCGTATGCATCGCGTTCGAAATGCCGGCGCTCAACGCGCTCGTTCCCGAGCTGGTCAAGCGCGACGAGATTGCCACCGCCATCGCGCTCGATCGCTCCGTCTTTCACGGCTCGCGCCTGATCGGTCCTTCCTTCGCCGGCCTGGCCGTGGCGCGTTGGGGCGCAGCCTCCGCCTTCTTTGCTAATGCGGTTTCGTTTTTCGCCATGATCATCGCCATGCTCACGCTCCCGGCGCGTGCGCGCGGAACGGCCGAGGAAGAAGAGCAACGGCAAAGCGGTTTCATGGAAGGCTTGCGTTATGTCCGCCAGGATCGCGTCATGCTTCTTCTCATCGTGCTGATCGCCTCGGTCACGCTATTCGTTTACCCCGTCGTCGGCGTGATGTTGCCGCTTTATGTGAAAAACGTTCTGCATCTCGGCCCGCGGCAATTCGGATTGCTCATGGCTTGCTCCGGGACGGGCTCGCTCATGGGCGCGCTCGGCTTGCTCAGCATCGCGCGGGATCATCGCTTTCATTTCATGACCGGGGGCGTCCTGGTGGTGGCGAGCGCGCTCTTTTGCCTGTCGCGTTTCACCAGCTTCACCCTTACCGCTATCGCCATGGGCATTCTCGCCATCGGTCTTTCCATGAATTTCGGCCTCGCCAACACCATCGTGCAGGAACGCGCGCCTTCCGCCTTGCGTGGGCGCATCTCGGCCGTCTTCGGTCTGAGTTTTTTTGGGTTAATGCCGCTGGCCGGCCTTGGCATACCCGCGCTGGCTGATTTTATCGGAATGCGCCTCACGCTAAGCATTTCCGCGATCGTCTTCGCGATCGTCGGCGTGCTCGTCTTGAAGTCAGCCGGCCGCAGCGGCTGCGAAAAAACGGGCGCCTCGATTCCTGAGGTTGAGCGCGAAGCGCAACCAGCCGCGGTCGCGTGACTGGCGCGTCCACCGCGGGTCCGGCCTCGGACACGATCGCCTTCTCCACTTCGTGGAATTCTGGGCGGCACACTGCCGGCGACGAGATGCTGCGCGAAATCCAGACGCTCGGTTTCGATGTGATCGAACTCGGCCACGGCATCCGCATTTCGCTCATGCCGGGCATTCAAAAAATGTTCGACGCCGGCGAGGTGCGCTTCAGCAGTCTGCACAACTTTTGTCCATTGCCGGTCGAGGTAATGACGGCGTCGCCGGATTGCTACCAAATGTCGTCGCCGGACCGGCGCGAGCGCGACCGCGC
>QHBL01000068.1:521-11937 GCA_003244125.1 Chthoniobacterales bacterium | reverse complement strand
GAGATCATCGGCGTGCGCGATCCCTTCGGCTTTCGCCCGCTTGTGCTCGGCCGGCTCGATGGCGCGTGGATTCTCGCCAGCGAAACCTGCGCCCTCGATCTCATCCACGCCGAGTTCGTCCGCGAGGTCGAACCCGGCGAAGTGTTGATCATCGACGAAAAAGGCGTTCGCTCGGAGTGGCCGTTCCGCGATGAGCAGCGCGCGTTCTGCATGTTCGAGTACGTTTATTTCGCCCGGCCGGATTCGATTATTCGCAACGTAAACGTCGCGAAAGTGCGGACGGAAATGGGGCGCGAGCTGGCGCGGCGGTTTCCCGTGGAAGCAGACATTGTCGTGCCCGTTCCCGACTCGGGGAACTACGCGGCGCTCGGCTTTGCGCACGAGCTGAACATTCCGTACGAGCACGCCTTCGTGCGCAATCACTACATTGGGCGCACGTTTTTGCAGCCGAGCCAGCTCATCCGCGATTTCGACGTGCGGGTGAAGTTGAATCTCATCAAGGAAGCTGTCGCCGGAAGGCGCGTCGTGGTGGTGGACGATTCGATCGTGCGCGGGACGACGGCGCGGGCCCGGGTGGTGAACTTGCGTGAAGCCGGCGCGCGGGAAGTGCACATGCGCGTGAGCTGTCCGCCGCATCGCTTCGCCTGTCATTATGGGATCGATTTTCCTGATCCAGAAAAACTGATCGCGAACCGGATGTCGCACGAACAGATTTGCGAATACCTCAACGTGGACAGCCTCGGTTATCTCGATGTCGATGGAATGGTGAAAGCAACCGGCCAGCCGCAGAACTCCTTTTGCCTCGCCTGTTTCACCGGAAATTATCCGCTGCCAGTCGATCCGCAGCTGGACAAATTCATCATGGAAAAGCGCGAGCAACGCGCTCGCGCGCTGGCGGAAGAAGAGCGCCAGCCAACGTTGTTCGCTGAGTTGCAGTAAGATTGTAGGGGAAGCTGCCAGCTTCCCCTACAGCGCCGCACAAACCCGCAGCAGCTACGCCGCTTTCGCGTAGCTGACGCGGTCGTCGGCGTCGAGCCAATCGAAGAGCGGTGTCGTCTTGGGATCGAGCCCGAGTGGTGTCAACTGCTCTACGTACCAATCGCGCTTCTCCGGATCTTCGTAGGGGTTTGCCCTCGCCATCGCTTCGCACCAAGCCCGTGTTTCCTCGTCCGTTTTCGGCGTGCCGTGTTCATCCACCCAGCGCGCAATCTCGTCATCGCTCGCGCCTCGTTCCACCACCGCCTTGAAGTCGTCGCCTTTGATTCCTTTCCAGCCGAAAAGCATATTATCGAGCGGGCAATCGAAGTGGTATTCGCCGATGTCGCCCCAGAGGAGCGCGCGGCATTTGTCGATCGTGCGCCCGAGAATCATGTAGCCCCCGACCCGCGTGTGGGGACTGCGCGGCGCCTCCTTGGTCAAATCCTTACCTTGTTTATTCATGTGAAAATCTACCGGCGCGACTCAGAGGCGCAAGCAATCGGCCGCTGTAGCCGTCGCCCGGTGGGCGACGCCGGAGATCACGTCGCCATGTTTTTACGGAGAGCGAGCCGCAGCATTGCGCCTCCCACAGCGAAGCGGCGAAAGCCCGCGAGGTGAAGACGCGCCGATGCGGGCACATGCGAATCACCAGTATGGCTCAACAAAAAGAAACGATTTCCACGATTAACAGTCTCATTGAAACGCTGAAGGATGGCCAGGAAGGCTTTCGCCAGGCTGCCGAAGCCGTGCAGGATCCGCAGCTCAAAACGCTCTTCAATGAGTACTCGCTCCAGCGCTCGCGCTTCGCCGGCGAATTGCAGAACGAGGCGATCAACCTTGGTGATAGCAAGCCCGAAGACAGCAGCAGCACCGCCGGCGCAATGCATCGCGCCTGGATCAACCTCAAGTCTGCCATTACCAGCCGCGACGATCACGCCATTCTGGCCGAGTGCGAGCGCGGGGAAGACTCCGCGGTGAAGGAGTATCGTGACGCGATGGAGAAGGAGGAATTGTCCTCGCCCATTCGCGATCTCGTGTCGCGCCAGTTCACCGCAGTGAAAAGCGCGCACGATCGCATCAAGCAATTGCGCGACGCGACCAAGGCGTAGGAAAACAGACGTTCCGTCTGTCAAGGCAGACAGGCGTCCTCGCCTGTCGAATCGTCAGTAAGCAACGGCAGGCAGCAGCCGAGACGCCCGCTTGCTGTGACAGCCGAGGACGGCTGTCTTCCGCTACCGCGTTTGCGCGAGCTCGGGATGCGGAGTCGCTTCTGATTCTGCCGCCGAACGATCGAACAGCTTTGTAAATTCCCGCCCGGCGCGATTTCTCCAGCCGCCTTTGTGATACGCGTATCCAGCGATTAAGGGCAGTGCCACCGTCGCTTCCGCGTAGACCATCTGCTCAGCGCCCAGGTCCACCTTCCCCCACGAGTTAGCCTCTTTCAGCGTCGAGCCACTGAGCGCGCCGTCGCGCACATCCGCGACCGTGATTTGCACCGCGTACTTATGCATGCCCACATCGAATCCGAGGTAATCGCCCGCCACCACCGTGTCCTGCGCAAAGTTCTTCGGCACCCCGCCGCCGATCATGAACAAGCCGCTCTGTTTCGCCTCGATCTTGACCTTGGTCAGCTCGAGAAAGTCTTTCGCCGAATCGATGGAGAGATGCCGCTCCGGATTCTTATATTGATGATGAATCAACCCGAAGCCCGCGCTGCAATCGCTGAAGGCCGGAACGAAAATCGGCACATTCTTTTCGAAGGCAGAGAGGACAACGGAATCGCGATTCTTCGCGTGTTTGTTGAGATAACGGCCCATCTCGCGAATGAACTCGCGCGAAGAATAAGGCCGAGGCTCGAGTGATTCGGCGATCTCGCCGCAAGTTGCGTCACAAACCCGCAGCTGATCTTCATCGATGTAGGTGTCGTAGATGCGATCGATGGCGAGGCGGCGCAGCACGTCATCGTTCATGAAGATGTCGCCCTTGTAGTGTTTGAACCCAAGCGCTTCGAAGAAGTCCTGATCGACAATGATCGCGCCGGTGGAAACGATGGCGTCCACCATGTTGTTGCGGACGAGATCGACCAGCACCTGCTTCAGGCCGGCGGAGATGAGTGAGCCGGCGAGACAGAGAATGATCGCGCAGTCTTCTTCACGCAGCATGGCATCGTAGATGTGCGCGGCGCGGCCGAGGTCACGCGCGGAGAACGCCATCTTCGACATCGCTTCAATCAGCGGCACGACGTCGTGTTTCTTGATGTCGATGTGCTCGACTAGATCGACGAGCAGTTCAGATTTTTTCATAAGCGTGGTCAGCGAAGCGCAGCGTAATCGAGGAATTCCCCGGTGCAATCTGTAGCCGTCGCCCTATGAGCGACGGTGGAAGTGAGGGGCCACTCGTCTGTGACTGTCTCGTCTCACGCGGGGATCGCACAGCGAAGCGGCTACAGCACCGGCTACTGCGGATACAGCCACTTCATGTAATCGGCCACGCCTTCCTCCAGCGAAAAGCGGGGCTTGTAGCCGAGCGCGGCGCGGGCGTTGGTCAGGTCGGCCTGGGTGAAGTTCTGATAATGAGAGTGGGGATTATCGATGTACTGCGGCTCGAGGTTCGTCTCGAGACAGCGGTTCAAAACATAAACCAGTTCGTTGAACGAGCGCGCTTCGCCGCTGCCGAGATTGTAAATGCCGCTCTGGCTCGCTTCCATCGCGCTCATCGTGCCCGCGACCACATCTTTGACGTAAACGAAATCGCGCTTCTGCTCGCCGTGTTTGAAAATGCGCGGGCGCTCGCCCCGCTTCATCTGCTGCGAAAGATGATAGGCCATGCTCGCGGGCACGCCTTTATGCGCTTCACGAGGCCCGTAGACATTGAAGTAGCGCAGTCCGACGATTCTCCAGTCGCGGTGCTCGGCGGCGGAGCGAGTGGCGAGATTGTCGAGCATCGCTTTGGAAAACGCATAAACATTCGCGGGCGCGACAACGCTCCCTTCTTCGCTCGCATCGGTGGCCGCGCCGTAGGTCGAAGCCGATGAAGCATAGATGACGCGAGTCCGCGTCGGCTCGGCAAATCTTAGCAGCCGACGAAAGCTCTCCACGTTGTCATGCACCTGCTGGAATTGGTCGTGGTTCGTTGTGTCAGTGATGGAGGCGAGGTGAAAGATGGCGTCGAATTTTTTGTCGCCGAACCGCTCTCGCCAATCTCGCCAATCGAGCGACGCAAGGTTCTCGGCCACGAGATCGCCCCGATAGCCGGAGAGGTTTTTGAAATCGCCGGAGCGAAAGTCATCGATGACGGTGAGGCGAAAGTGGGGAAAGCGTTCCTGGAGCTCGAGGACGAGATTGGAGCCGATGAACCCGGCGCCGCCGGTCACGAGAAGGTTGAGATTAGCGTCAGCGGAAAGCATGGCTCATTGGTGGCAAATGTAGCGATTCGTCTCTGAAGAAGCACCCGCGATGCCCGGGGCAGTGCGGACGCTGCGGGAGTGCGTTCTAAATAAATCTTGAGCGCGCGGGTGCAAGCCGATAATGGTGGGGCAGTTCTTTGCGATTTTAGGAATGTGGATCGGCGCGAGAAATCCGGTGCAAAACCGGAGCAGTTGCGCTGCTGTAACTGGATACGACTTCTCACAAGCCAATCATTGCCCTTCGGCAACGGTGAAGGCGAGAAGAAGGCGAGGTCGGTTGAGAGTTAACTAACGGATTCTCATCCCCGAAAGCTTTCGGGGTCAACTTCCTCACAAGCCAGGAGCCAGAATATTCGACCGGTCTGCCTCATTCGTGCGCGTGAGTGCGCGCGCGAAAAAACTTCTTCGCAAAAAGAAGAATGAGAGCTGGGCGAAACGGAAGGCGAGCAATCTCGCCGAGGCGCTCCTCATCAACGAGCGCGTCATGCCGCAAGTCTGCCTCTCGAAACAGGAGGAGATTTGCAGTGGAAAAACATTTCGCATTAGTTGTGGCCGCGCGTAGCGGATCGAGTCTGGCACAGTGGCGTGGACTGTGGAGGCCGGGTAGCGCACGCGTCTCGCGTGCTGGTTTTGGCGTCCCGCCAAAACAATCTTTCGCTATATACGACCCTCAGGGAAAGTCCGCGATTGCGAGACGCGATCGCCAGCACGCGGGACGCGTGCGCTACCCGGAGTCGCCGCGCGCCATCTCGTGTCTGCTCGGCGCGCTGCTCGCTTGCGGTGCGCCCATTTGTAACGGGGAGGAACCGACGCCCTCTGCCTCCGCGACTGAACCTATCGTGGTCACGGCCACGCGCGTCGAGACTCCGCTGCAAGATTCTCCCGCGAGCGTGAGCGTCGTTGACTCGTCGGAGTTCGAGCAAAAGCAAATCGAGCGCGTCGCTGATGCCTTGCGCGAAGTGCCGGGATTATCTGTCGTGCAAAGCGGTGCGCCTGGCCAGCTCACTTCGGTCTTCACCCGTGGTCTGCGCAGCGAGCACACCCAGGTGCTGCTGGATGGAATTCCCATCAACCAAGGTTTGCAGGGCGCATTCAATTTCGCCGATCTCACGATCGATGACATCGACCGCATCGAAGTCGTGCGCGGACCGCAAAGCACGCTCTATGGTCCGCGCGCACTGGCCGGGGCGATTCAGCTTTTCACCAGGATCGGTGAAGGTGCACCGCGATTCAGCTTCAGCGCTGAAGGTGGTTCCTACGACACTTTCCGCGAGAGCGTCGTCAGCGATGGCAAAGTCAATCAGTTCGATTACTCCATCGGTGCGAGCCGGCTCGACACTGATAACGCGCGTCCGAACAACCAGTATCGCAATACCAGCGCGGTCGCGGACTTCGGCTGGTCGCCGGACGAAACGCTGCGCCTCGGCAGCCTGTTCACGTATTCCCTTTCCGACACGGGCAATCCCAACACGATCTTCAATCCCAAACCACTGGATAATTTCCTTACTGAACGCTGGCTCATCGGGCCGCACCTGGATTGGCAGCCGGTGGAATGGTGGAAGCACAGACTCGTTCTCGATTACGATCACGAGCGCCAGCTTAACGATCCGAACCAGGATGGCTTCGTCGGCGCGACCCGAGCGTTGTTTGAGCGCGCACAGGTCGATTACCAGAATGATCTGCGCGCAACTTCGTGGCTCACCGTCACCAGCGGTTTTTTCTACAGCCGCGTTAACGCCGGCCAGGAACGGCCCTTCGTTTCACAAGCGTTCGGACCGCAGCCGACGTTCGTCAGTGATCACACCGAGCAGATCGGCGGGTTTGCGCAGCTCACGATCAAACCGCTGCCGAATCTCACTTTTCTTAGCGGCGCGCGCGTCGATCACTTCAATCAGTTCGGCGGTATCGGCACCTGGCGGGAAGCCGTCAGCTACGTGATCGAGCGAACGGACAGCACGCTGCACGCGAGCATCGCCACAGGCTTTTCCCCGCCGAGCAGCCAGGACAAAATTTTCGGCGGCAACTTCGGCCTGCAACCGGAGCGCGATCTCGGTTGGGACGCGGGAATCGAGCAGCGATTTTGGGACAAGCGCGTCGTCCTCGGCGCGACCTGGTTTCACAATGATCTCTCGAACGTGATCGGCCTCAATGGCCAGTTCGCCACCTTGAATCTCGGCGCCGCGCGCACACAAGGAGTCGAGTGTGAGTTGCGCGCGCGACCTCTGGAGAAACTGGAGTTCGTCGCCACCTATACCTATCTCGACGCGGAGAACGTTGGCGGAGCGGATATTTCGCAGTTACCCGGCGCGCGTTTGCCCCGGCGGCCGCGCAACGAATGCTACGCCTCAGCATCGTATCTGTGGTGGAACCGCTTGCGTACCACGGTTTCAGCGAAGTTCGTCAATGCGCGCGAGGAGTTGAACTTCGGTCAGGCAAACTTCGACATTGAAGACTACAGCGTGATTAACTTCGCCGCGGAGTACGAAGTTAATCGTCACCTTTCCATCTTCGGGCGAGTCGATAATCTAACTAACGAGGACTACGCAGAGGTCTTCGGTTTTCCCGCGCTTGGCCGCGCGATCTACGGCGGGGCGCGCGTGTCATTCTAAGTGACCGCGCGGCTTGATAAATGCAGAAGATGGAGCGGTCTTGAGCGGAACAGAAAAAAGCGAGCAGGAGTTCGTAGCTAACTACGGACTGCCGGTGGCATGGAAGCGAGCCATCATCCTGTTTCCGATCATCGCCTTTAGCTTGTTCGCGGTCGCGATGTTCCTCGAGTCGACCCAGGACTACGCCTTTGCCTTGGTCGAAGATAATAATGTGGTGGACATATTGACCTTCCTGCCGGCGTTTGCGGGAGGAGTTTTGGGAATCATCGTGGCCATGCGGGCGCGGCGGCTGGGCAAGGAGAAGCTGGTCTGGCTCTTCTATCTGCTATTCGCGCTGGGACTCATTTTCATCGGCGGCGAGGAAACGTCCTGGGGCCAAAACTTGTATCACTATCGCACGCCGGAAGTGTTCGACCGTTGGAACGAGCAGGGGGAAGTGACGATCCATAACCTAGATGGGCTCAACGACCGAAACCATTTTCTGCGTCTGGCTTTCGGCGCTGGCGGCCTCATCGGCTTGCTGGCGTGGAAGAGTGCGCGTTTTCGTGACCTGGCGCCGCCCCGGGTATTGCAGATTTGGTTATGGCTTATCGCGCTGAAAAGCGCGCTCGACATCTATACAACGCCTTACGCGGCGCGATTGATGAACGCCTACATCGTGGCACAACTTTCTGAAGTGATCGAGATGCTCATCGCCATCGCGGGGCTGCTTTACGTGTGGTTGAACGGCCGGCGGCTACAGCGCCAAACTCGGAGCGACTGAATGCTCCTTACCGCAGTCCGCCTTCGCCTTCTTTGTGCAGGCGCGGGCCTTTAATGGCGAGCGGCTCGGGCGCTTTGCGCGCGGAGATTTGCGGACAGCTGTCGATCCATCTCACTGCGTCAGGCGCGGCCCAACGGGCGGCGTTGCGGAGAATCCGCCGGACGTTCTTATCGTGGTAGATGGGATAAACTTCGTGGCCGGGACGGAAGTAGAAGATTTTGCCGTTGCCGCGCTTCCAAGTACAACCGGAGCGGAAGACTTCGCCACCTTCGAACCATGAAATAAAGACGATCTCGTCCGGCGACGGAATGCCGAAGGGCTCACCGTACATCTCGGTATTTGGAATCTCGAAATAGCGCTCGATGCCGCGGGCAATGGGATGTGCGGGATTGCAAACCCAGAGCCGTTCCTTCTCGCCTGCCTCGCGCCAGATAATGGAGCAGCTCGTGCCCATGAGCCGCATGAACGGCTTGGAATAATGGGCCGAATGCAGCGCGATAAAGCCCATTCCCTCCCAGACGCGGGCGAGCACACGCTCAACGACGGCATCGCGGACCTTTCCGTGCGCGGCATGTCCCCACCAAACGAGCACGTCGGTTTCATCGAGGACGCGTCTCGTTAGGCCGTGCTGCGATTGTTGCAGTGTGGCGGTGCGAACCTCGAACTCACGCTCCTCCGCGATCCCTTTTGCGATGGCGGTGTGCATCCCGCGCGGATAAATCTGGCCCACCGCCTTATTCCTGCGCTCGTGCACATTCTCGCCCCAGACGGTGACGCGGATTCTGCGCGGCATAACGTCAGCGGCCGTCGCTCCGAACCTTCTGAGCGTTGTAGCTGCCATCGGTTGGCAGCGGCAGTTCTTCACTTTGGCTGTTGTCTTGTACCGGCTCTGTCTCGTGCAGCCGCCCGTAATCGACGGTCAGCTTCCCGTCTCCTTCTTCGGTATAAATTTCGACAAACCGATGCTCAAATCGGAAATCGCGCGCGGAGTAATCCTGCTGCTTTTGCACCGAGGCGGGGATGACAGGATCAATCCCGACGACGGACGCGATGAGAATGGCGCGCTCGGCTTGAAGTGATTCAATCGTGGCGCCGTACAGGGGGCTGGTCTCATCGATGGTGTGGCGCAAGGTCAGCGCCGCGGGCCAGGCGATAAGGCGATCGAAGGCGAGCTTAAGATTGTAGAAGTGGCGAAAGTTATCGCCTTCCAGAATAGGCTCGTCGCGGGTGAACATGAGCCGGAATTCGACTTCGACGAGGCTTTGCTGGCGCAGGTTCCCGACGCGCAACATCAAGGTAGGCCGGCCGTTGAACGGAGCGATGGCGACGCTGTTGCTGAAGACAATGCGCGCAGCGGGTCGGGAGAAGCGTACGAAAATGAGTCCCGTCATGACGGCGAGGAGGAAGACGCCGCTCATGATTTCCACTGTAGTGACGGCGTGGCCGTAGAGTGTCTCCGGATACATGTGGCCGTAACCGACGGTGGCGAGCGTTTGGACGCTCAAGAAGAAGGCCTCGGCGAAGGAGCCGGGCCTCATGCCTGCGATGGAAGCGGGACGGGCAAAGTAAAGCGTGGCGAAGAGGAGATTGAGGGTGACGTAGATGGCGGCGACAAAAGCGGCGAAGCTCGGCCAACGCAGACTGAGGAGCCATTGATAAGCGTCGCGCCATTCCCAGCGCGTGGTATTGAGTTTGCGGAACTCGGTCTGACCGGCGCGAACGGAGACTGCTTTGGCCATTGCCTAAAGTGCGCCGGCACGGAGCCAGCCGTCAACTCAGGCGAGGCTTGGGCGATTACCTTCGTGCCGCCGGATCACGGCGAGAATCGCGAAGTGCCGCAAAGGCCAGCGGCGATTGCGCGCGGAGACCAATCGTCCGGGTTATTGAGTAGATGAACGCGTGTCATCCCGAGCGGAGCGAGCGACCTCGCATTGGGTCGTGCACTTTCGGACAGTCGTGAGGTCCCTCGCCGTCTGCGCGGCTCGGGATGACAGGGTTTTTAGGAGTGCGATCGCGTTATGGCGAGACCACGGCCAGGCGCACGACATCATCGCTCATCCGGCCGATGAAATAGAGCGACGCACCACGGGTCGAGTAAACCGGATAAAGCAGATACGGGACGTCGTTCACCTGAATAGGGTTGCGCCAATCGATGTGAAGCGGGCGCAAGAAGCTGTGGGAGACAATCGAGGTGTATTGCGGATCGATCGGCTCCCAGCCAGGCACGCGCACCCCGCGATAAGTGGCATAATGCACGCGCGAGGACGAGTCGATGATTTCCACTTCGCTGCGGTCGCTCTCGACGATTTCCGGGGCGCGAAAGGCGAACTCCATGTCCGGGCCTCCCCAGACACTGAGGTTGACCGGTTGCTCAACGCCGACGTCGATGATGTGAATGTTCGGGCTTCGTGAGCTAACGCCGTTGTCGCTAACGTGTGCTGGAGGCGGGGGCGCAGCTTCAGCGCCCGCAGCTTCGGCGGGCGAAAGCGCGACGTTGTGGAGCGAGCGAATGAGTGAATCCGAGGCGCCCTGCGAGCGCAACGTCGCTTCCTGTTGCGCGGTAAGCGGGCGGAGGAGCGTGCGTTCCGATGCGATTTGGGCAATGGCGGAGTCACTTTCGTGGGCGCGAACGAGAAGAGAGAGCTCGCGATAGTCGATGGGACGAGCGAAGGCAGCGCTGGCGGCGAAGGCGCAGAGAGCGACAATTACTGTTGTTTGTAACTTGTGGGGTTTCATGCCGCTATTTCTAACAATTTTAGACAGCAAATTGCACGTACAAAAAGCATCAATCTGATGCCGCTGACTTGACACCCGGGTCAGGTGAAGTATAGGCGCCGTCCCGCGCTCACAGGTTGAATGTGGGATTAAGCAGGAGCGTTAGTGCAAACTCGCGCGTCAGGACTGCAGATCATGCAACAAACTCGCAGCAAACGTTACCGCGCATCCGCCGAGCAGGTGGACCGGAAGAAGGCCTACAGCTTGAATGATGCGGTCGCGACGTTGAAGAAATTTCAGCCGACGAAATTCGATCAGACGGTGACGGTGTCTTTCCGGCTCGGCGTTGATCCCAAGCAATCCGACCAAATGGTCCGCGGCACGTGTCCGCTGCCGCACGGGAGCGGCAAGGAAGTGCGCGTGGTGGTTTTCGCCGAAGGCGCGCCGGCAACGGCTGCGAAAAACGCGGGCGCCGAATACGTTGGGTTCAAGGATTTGATCCAGAAAGTGCAGGAGGGTTTTCAAGATTTTGACGTGGCCGTGGCGACTCCGGCGGCGATGGCTGAAGTGCGCAAGCTCGGCAAAGTGCTTGGCCCGCGCGGGCTCATGCCGAATCCGAAGACTGGCACAGTAACCGATGACACCGCCAAAGCGGTGCAGGAAGTGAAGGCCGGCCGGGTCGAGTTCAAGCTGGACAAAAACGGCAACGTGGCGGTGCCGGTAGGCAAGTTTTCGTTCGCTGAGAATCAGCTGGTGGAGAATGGGAGTGCCGTGATCGAAGCTGTGGTGCGGGCACGACCCGCGACGGCCAAAGGACGTTACCTCGAAGCGATGACATTGAGCGCGACGATGTCGCCCGGAGTGCACGTCGATCCGTTACCGTATCTGAGTGTCTAAACCAGAATGAGATGACGAATGACGAAACCCGAAGCCCGAAACAATGAC
>QHBL01000068.1:308-498 GCA_003244125.1 Chthoniobacterales bacterium | reverse complement strand
AAGGACGAGCGGCGGACGAAATTCCAAAGATTCAGTGGTTCGGATTTCGTCATTCGAACCTCGTCATTAGCAAAATGAGACCGGAAAAAGCGAATATCGTTTCTGATCTTGCCGGCAAGCTAAACCGGTCGCCGTTTCTGCTCGTCACGGATTACCAGCGGATGAAGGTGGACCAATTTGGCGAGCTGCG
>QHBL01000068.1:0-213 GCA_003244125.1 Chthoniobacterales bacterium | reverse complement strand
GGTTTGCCCGATGTTGCCGGTCAGCTGAGCGGGCAAACGGCGATCGTGCTGGGGGAGAAGGACGTGGCGCCGGTGGCGAAGATCCTGAAGACTTTTGCGGCGGAATTTAAAATCGCCGGCGTAAAGGTGGGCGTTGTCGATAAGTCGGTGCTCTCGACGCAAGAGATCGAGACTCTGGCCGAGCTACCGTCACGGGAAGTTTTGCTTGGTCAA
>QHBL01000322.1 GCA_003244125.1 Chthoniobacterales bacterium | reverse complement strand
ATTTCTTGGCGTTGTCCCAGGCGCCGCCGCTGCTGGTCATGGCGATGGCGACGAAAAGCCCGGTGACGATGGTGCCGACAAGCATGCCGCCGAGCACCACCGGGCCGAGCGGTTTGATGATCGCTACGAGAATGACAAAGGCGACGGGCAACAACGCCGGCACGATCATCTCGCGCAGGGCCGCTTTGGTGACGATGTCAACGCACGTTCCGTAATCGGGCGTGTCCTCGCCGCGCAGAATTCCCGGTTTGGCCGTGAGCTGGCGCCGCACTTCGCGGACGACGGCGCCGGCCGCTTTGCCTACCGCGTCCATGCTAAAGGCGGTGAAGATGAAAGGAAGCAATCCGCCGATGAAAAGACCGATGATGACCTTGGGGTCAGTGAGCGAGAACTCGAAGGTGAACGGCTCGCCGTTGCGCGTGACGTGAGCTTTGAGTTCTTCTACGTAGGACCCAAAAAGGACGAGCGCAGCCAGACCCGCCGAAGCGATCGCGTAACCTTTGGTCACGGCTTTCATGGTGTTGCCGACAGCGTCGAGCTCGTCGGTCACGGCGCGCACTTTCGGGTCGAGATTACTCATAACCGCGATGCCGCCGGCGTTATCGGTGATGGGTCCGAAGGCATCGAGCGAGATAATGATGCCAGCCATCGACAACATGGCCATGACCGCGATGGCGATGCCGTAAAGGCCGGCGAAATGGAAGGAGAAGAGAATGGCGATACCGATAAAGCCGACCGGCAATGCCGTCGCGTGCTGGCCGATGGCGAGCCCGGCGATGATGTTCGTGGCATGACCTGTCTCGGACGCGCGCGCGATTTTTTGCACGGGGCTGTAGCGCGTGGAGGTGTAGTAATTGGTGATGACGACGACGATGCCGGTCATAAGCAGACCGATAAGCGAGGCGCAATAGAGATCAGTGGGTGAACGCAGGACGCCGCCGATGGTGACGCCGCCTGGAAAAAGCTGGTGCGTTGCAGGCCAGAACAGGATGGCGGAAACGAGCGCGCTCATGCCGACGGCGCCCATGAGGACTCCGGCCGGTTTGCCGGCGGCGAGATTGACAAAGAGGATCCCGCAAATGGCGCCGAGGACGGAGATGCCGCCGAGGACGAATGGGTAAACGATGGCCGCGGGCGAGTTCACCATGGTGAGGGCGCCCACCAGGATCGCGCCGATGAGACTGACGGCGTAAGTTTCAAAAACGTCGGCCGCCATGCCGGCGCAATCGCCGACGTTGTCGCCCACGTTATCCGCGATGGTGGCGGGATTGCGCGGATCATCTTCCTCCAGGCCGCTCTCAATTTTGCCGACGAGATCGGCGCCGACATCAGCCGCTTTAGTGTAGATGCCGCCGCCGAGTCGCGCGAAAACGCTGATGAGACTGGCGCCGAGGGCAAGGCCGACGAGGCTGCGAACGGCTTTGTCGTGCCCGATAGCACCGTTGGCGATGGTGTAGAAAATCCCGACCGACAAAAGGGCGAGGCCGACGACGAGCAAGCCGGTGACAGCGCCACCGTTAAAAGCAACGCGCATGGCCGCGCTGCAGGCATTGGTGGCGGCTTGCGTGACGCGGGCGTTGGCCACGACCGCGATGCGCATCCCGATGTAGCCCGCGGCGAGCGAGCAGGCGGCGCCAATGAGAAAGCCGAGCGCGGTGGGAAACCCCGCATCCTTCTTGAAGACAAGGAGCAAAACGAAGATGACAGCGGCGATGATGGAGATGGTGACGACCTGGCGATGAAGGTAAGCCTTGGCGCCTTCCTGCACTGCACCGGAAATTTGGCGCATGCGCTCATTGCCCGGCGAGGAGCGAAGGATGAAAGCGATGAGGAGAAAGGCGAAGACGAGCCCGATGACGGCGCAAACCAGCGACAGAGGCACGCCGGAACGCAGGATATCGAGAGCGAGAAGATGTGTCATAGCCGGATGAAAGCGGGGGACTCTAGGCAGGAATGCAGGAGTGGCAACTGAGGAGTGGGTAAGAGCGTTGGGCATTGCGACGCTGTAGCCGTCGCCCTGTGGGCGACGCGAGGGGAGGTGCTGCTGCAAACGTGCAGGCATTGCGTCTCGTCGCGCTTCGCACAGGGAAGCGGCTACAGCGGGCGACCGGAGCATGCGTCCGCGGATTGATCGCAATCCCGATCTCCACATCGAGCCTAGACGGTTGCCTCTTTTTGCATAAAGGGCTAAGCGCCGGCCGCGAACATGGCCGCCCTGTCCAAGCAGTGTCTGATTCCAAAATAGAAAAGCTCGACGAGCAGCTCTCCCGCTTGCTGGTCGAAAGTGTGAAGGATTACGCGATCGTTCTGCTCGACGCGCACGGGCGGATTGCCGGCTGGAAAGCGGCCGCGGAGCGCATCAATGGCTGCCCCGCGGAGCAGGCTCTGGGTGAATCGTGGACGCGTTTGTTCCCAGAAGAGGAAGCTGCTAAGGCGCAGCGTTTGCTGGTAGAAGCCAGCGAGCACGGCCGCGCGGTTGATGAAGGATGGCGCGTCCGCTCGAATGGTTCGCAGTTCTGGGCCTCGACCGTTCTCACCACGTTGAAGGATGAGCATGGTGACATCATTGGCTTCGGCGAAATGATGCGCGATCTCGGTGAGCCGCCGCGGGCTGAGGAAAAACTCCACGCGGGCGAAGAGCAATTCCGTCTGCTGGTGGAAAGCGTCGAGGAATACGCCATCTATATGCTCGATCCGGCCGGCGTGGTTGTGACCTGGAATTCTGGCGCGCAAAGAATGAAGGGGTATGCCGCGCGAGAAATCATCGGGAAAAATTTCGCCCTCTTTTATACGGAGGAAGACCGCGTGGCGGGCAGGCCGCAGCGCAATCTCGAACAGGCCATCCGCTACGGCCATAGGCACGATCGCGGCCTGCGCTTGTGTAAGAACGGCTCGACTTTCATGGCCGACGTGCTCATCACCGCCTTGCGCGACAAAACCGGCGAGATCCGCGGTTTTTCCAAGGTTACCCGCGACGTGACCGAGCAGGTGCGCACGCGCGAGATGGAAGCGGCCAAGATCGCGGCGGAGAAAGCTAACGAGGCTAAGGACGAATTCCTGGCCGCCCTCACTCACGAGCTGCGCACGCCGCTGACGCCGGCGCTGGCGGCCGCCGGGTTCCTGGCCGAGCGCGCCACCTCCATCGCGCCCGAGTACGTCGAGGAGCTGGATATTATCCGCCGCAATATTCAACTCGAGGCGCGTCTCATTGACGATCTACTCGATCTCACCCGCATCACTCGCGGCGTGCTCCAGTTGAATCGCGCGGCGGTGGACGCACATCGCATTGTGCAGAACGCGCTCGATATCGCCGCGCCCGCCATTTCCGAGAAAGGCCTGCGCGTCTCGAGCGATTTTGCCGCGGGGGAACATCATCTCTGGGCTGATCCGGTGCGGCTTCAGCAGGTCTTTTGGAATCTCATTAACAACGCGGTGAAGTTCACCGGCGCCGGCGGGTCGATTGAAATCCGCACAGCTAATGACGAAAGCGGGGCGTTTCGTTTGAGCATCGCGGATACCGGCATCGGCGTTGAGTCGGGACGGCAGGGCGCGCTTTTCAGAGCGTTCGAGCAGGTGAGTCCGGCGGCGCAAAAGTTCGGCGGCCTTGGGCTCGGCCTGGCGATTTCCAAAAACCTCGTCGAGCTGCACGGCGGCGCGATTTCGATGGAGAGCGCGGGGAAAGATCAGGGAAGCGTTTTCACTGTCACGTTGCCGATCGCGCAGGAGGAGGCGCTCGCCACGCCCACTCGCATAACGCAGCCCGCGCGCGGCTCGGGTGGAGGTTTGCGCATCCTGTTGGTGGAAGACCATGGCGATACCCGCCGGACATTGTCCAGTTTGCTGCGCTATTTCGGCCACACCATTTCCATCGCCGATTGCGTGCAGGCGGCGCTCCACGCAGTGAAGTCGGAGACGTTCGACGCGGTGCTCAGTGACATCGGTTTGCCTGATGGCACTGGCTACGAAATCATCGCGCGGGCGAAGAAACGGCAATCGCTAAAAGGAATCGCGCTCACCGGTTTCGGTATGGAAGAAGATGTGCGTCGCAGCCAGGAAGCCGGCTTCGATTATCATCTGACCAAACCAGTGGACTTCGCCGAGCTCCGCGATGTCCTGGCGCAGCTCTCCGAGCTCAAGCCGTAATCTGTAGCTGCTTCGCTGTGCGAAGCGCAGAGTGGCGTGACGCAACCGATGCGCGTGTAGGGGCGTCGTCTCTCGCGTCGCCCACAGGGCGACCGCTACAGGGTGTTAGGGGGACGACGGTCGCCGACGCTCGGATCAACGCCAGGCCGGCTGGGCTTCCAGCGACATGACGACGTCGCGGTCGTCGAAGGGCACGCGCGTCGAGGAATCGAAATGATGCACCGTGCGTCCGCTCCGCACTTCCTTCACCTGGAAATAAACGACGCGGTCGTGGATATCGAATTTCAGCGTCAATCCGACTTTGCGAAATTTGCTGTCCGTTTCTTTGATCCAATGCCGAAACGCGTCCGGAGTAAAGGTGGACATGTCGCGCGTGAGGACGGTGTGAACGAGCTGGCGCACCGCTTCGCGCTGGTGCTTGGAATGCGAATGCATGGCGCTCATACGTGCATTTGGGAGCAGAATGGGTGCCGATTTTCATACGCGGGCGAAGGGGAGCGATCCCGTTAAAGTTACCTTACAGGTTTCGCGGCGGGAGCGCTCGCCTCCGCTCGGGATGACAGCGGAATGTGCCAGCCGCGCTACTCGTCCTCGCCCAGTCTCAAGAGCTCGTCGTGCTCCCGCTTTTTCAAAATCCGCAGAATTTCTCCGAGCAACATTTCGTTCTTCAAATTCACCTGGTAATCGAGATCGGCACGAAGCCGGTCTTTCTGCGCCTCGCGATTTTGGGACATCATGATGATGGGCGCCTGCAACGCCGCCATCATCCCGAGCACGAGGTTCAACAACACAAAGGGAAAGGGATCGAAGGGCCGCTCGCGCAAAAGCATCGAATTCACCGCCATCCAGACCAGCAGCAGCACGAAGGAAAAGATGATGAATTTCCAGCTCCCGCCGAAGCGCGCGATCTTGTCCGCGGCCAGATCGGCGAAAGTGAGATTGCGCGCGTCTTCTTCGTTGGCGTTGCGCGAAATGCGATGCCGCAAGAGATCGTCGGTCCGCCGCAACCGCTGTGTCACCGTGCTGAGCATCCGCACTGCGATGGTGGCGTCGCTGCGGACGAACTCGAGGAAATTCTGCCGCGTCAATACCGCCAGCTGCGCGTGTTCCACCACTGCCGCGTCCGCGGAACGCCCATGACCATCGAGCATTGCCATCTCGCCGAAAAAATCTCCCGGCCCGAGCGCGGCGAGGATCACTTCTCCATCATCGGCATCAGTCACGGTGATCCGCACTCGCCCGCTAACGATGACATACATGGCGTCGCCCGTATCTCCGGCGCGGAACAACTGCCGCGGCGGGAATTCCTGAAGCTGGAGAAAATGGCAGAGCTTCTCGATGGCGGCGTCATCCAGCCCGGCGAAGAGCGGCACGTTGCGTACTGGGATGCTGCGTTCGAGACACGGATTGTCGATAACGTCGCCGGTGCCGGTAGCGCCGCCGCTATTCTCCTGCGTTTCGGCTGCCGCTTGCGATCGCGCCGCGCTGGGCGGCTGATCCGGTCCTGCTACCGCGGGGCCGGAGGAATCGCGTTGCCCAGACATGGCTGCATTTTACGTCGCTCGCTTCGGTTTTAACAGCGGGAAGAGAATGACATCGCGAATCGATTCGGCGCCGGTAAGCATCATCGTCAGCCGATCGATACCAAGACCGAACCCGCCCGCCGGCGGCATGCCGTGCTCGAGCGCGAGCAGAAAATCTTCATCGAGCTGCTGCGTCTCCTCGCCGGCCTGCTCGAGCAAGCGCTGCCGCTGAACCACCGGGTCGTTCAACTCGGAGTAACCGGGTGACATTTCCACGCCGTTGATGATGAGCTCGTAAACGTCCACCAGCTTCGGGTCAGTCGCGCTCTGCTTCGCCAGCGGCACCAGCTCCTTCGGACAATGCGTCACAAAAAGCGGATCGAAGGTTTTCTCCTCTACCAGTTTCTCGAAGACATGCTGCGTCACTTCGAAATCGGCCAGCTGCGGCAGAATCTCCGCGCCCAGCTCCCGCATCGCGCGGTCGCGCCGTTGTTCGCTCGGAATCTCGAACCAATCCGCGCCAGCGACCGCGCTAACGAGATCGCGATAGCGCGCCCGCCGCCACGGCCGCGTCAGGTTGATCGTACGAGTGACATTTCCCTCGAGGTCTCGGTGTTCGATTTTGATCTCTGCTCCTTCCGCCTTCCGCTTTCCGCCTTCGATCACCTCCGCCACACTACAAATCATCTCTTCGACCAAGTCGGCGATCTTCTCGAAATCCGCGTAGGCCCAATACGCCTCCAGCATGGTGAACTCCGGATTGTGGCGGCGCGAGATTCCTTCGTTCCGGAAATTCCGGTTCAGCTCATAGACCTTGGGAAACCCGCCCACGAGCAATCGCTTCAGGTAAAGCTCCGGCGCGATGCGTAGATAAAGATCGATCCCGAGCGCATTGTGATGCGTGCGAAACGGCTCGGCCGCCGCGCCTCCGGCCACTGCCTGCAACATTGGCGTCTCCACTTCCACGAAACCGCGCTCCTCCAGAAAGCGCCTGATCTCGCGCACAATCGCGAACCGTTTCGCGAAAACCTCGCGCGATTGCTCATTCGTGATCAGGTCCAGATACCGCTGCCGATACCGCGCCTCCACATCCTGCAACCCGTGCCATTTCTCCGGCAGCGGCCGGAGCGACTTCGACAAAACCTCCAGGCGATGCGCCTTCAGCGTGGGCTCGCCTGTTTTCGTCGTGAAACATGTGCCTTCGACTCCGATGAAATCGCCAAGATCAAGCAGGCCGAAGATCTCCATCGTCCGCGGCCCGAGTTCCTTCGCCTGAACATAGACCTGCATCCTCCCCGTGGCGTCGCGCAGATCGAGGAAATGACTTTTCCCCATGTCGCGATGCGCTGTCATCCGGCCTGCGATCCGCAGTGTTTCGCCTTCGCGAAAGCGCTCCCGCGCCTGCGCGATATTTCCCGTGACATCGAAGGCGTGTCCGAATGGCGCCACGCCGCGCTCTCGCAACGTGTTTAGCTTCTGTCGCCGCAGCGCCAGCAACTCGCTTTCTTCCTCCATCGCGCGCCGAGTTTAGACAGAATGCGGCGCTTGAACAGAGGCAAGCTGTAGCCGTGCCTCGTTCGCCAAGCAGTCCAGTCCAAAAAGGCCCCGCCGAGTTAGTCAATAAAGAACTTGACTATTTATTGAGTGCACGCGAATCGTGACCTTCGCCCCAGAAAAATGCGGTCAAACATCCACCCAATCAGGCAAAAGGAGAATTAGAGATGAACAAATATGTAGTGGCAGGTTTTGCTGGTGCAGCTCTCATCGCTGCGAGTGCATTCGCGGCAGAGGAGAAACCAACCGACCCTCAGATCGCCATGATCGCGGTCACAGCTGATACCGTTGATATCAACGCTGCTAAACTCGCTTCGGAGAAATCGAGTAATGCGAAGGTGAAGGAGTTTGCTGATCTGATGGTGAGAGATCACACATCGGTCAATGAGCAGGCGACGGCGCTGGCGAAAAAACTCGGCGTCACGCCGGAGGAATCCGCGACCAGCCGGAGCCTGCAATCAGGCGGAGAGAAGATGATGGCGAAGTTGAAGAAGATAAGCGGTGCGGAATTCGACAAAGCTTACGTCGATAACGAGGTCAGCTATCATGAACAGGTCTTGGCGGTGCTGGACAAGACCCTGATCCCGGACGCGGAGAACTCTGAGCTGAAGAGCCTACTCGAAAGTGCCCAGCCGATCTTTCTCTCGCACCTCAATCACGCCAAGGAACTAAAGGCATCGTTGCGCTAACGAGCCGGAACTGATCGATGAGGGATGCGCCCTCTCCAGCACGTGGGGAGGGCGTGCGTCCATCAGGCGGGAATTCGCTTATTCCGGACCATCGAACAGGCGAGATTTGGATCGTCTCCGGCCCGGTCTCGATGCGGGCGCTGGTCTTCTGGGCGATCATTATCTTCGTTGCCGGTTTTCTGCACGGCCGGCAGATGCAATTTGTATCCACGGCTTCCGATTTCGGACAGAACCAGCAACAGATGGCAGCGACAGCGCCGCCTGTGCCGGCGACGAATGCCGCACCGGCATCGCCGATCGCGCCTGCAACAACTCGCGCGCGTGTCACCGTCCGCATGCTGAAATTTTCTCCGGAGAAACTGGAGGTGAAAGTGGGCGATGATGTGGAGTGGGCGAACGCGGACCTTACACCGCACACCGCGACGTCGCAGACGGGAGGCGCGCTTAACTCGGGTGCGATAAACGCGGGCGCATCATGGCATCACACCTTCACCCAGGCTGGAAGTTTCCCATATTTCTGCACGTTTCATCCCGAGATGAAAGGCGTGGTCGTGGTCAAGTAGAGCGGAAGGCGATTATCTCAGTTCGAACAAGCAGGACGGGCTGCCGTTGTGGCAACATCGCTGCTTCACGCGCGTTCCGATTAGCTCACTGAGGAGCGACTCAGCAATAAAGCATGCTTCCGGATGACGCGCGGTCGCAGCCGCAAGGGGACAGCCGTTGCCGCGAATCCAGTGCCGTCCCTCGCGAACTTCAGCCACGGCCGAGCCACCGAGCTCCTGCAAAACCGAGAGTGCCGCTTTGATTCGGCTATCTCGTGATTTTGCTGCCAAGGGAGTTATCCGCGAGCGGGCAACTTCTCGGCCTATTTCCCGCATCGCGGCTCGAAGCTCGCGCGGCGTCAGCTTCCGCTCCAGGACAGACAAGACGAGGTCGAGCAAAGTGCCGTAGGCCTTGGGAAAAATCTGTTCCGATTGCGCAGTTAGCGCGTAGAGCGCGTGCGGCTTTCGCACGCCCGGTTGTGCCCCGCTCTGGTGGACGAGCCCATCGCGTTCGAGACTTAGCAGGTGAGCGCGAACGGCGTTGTCGGTCAGCCCGAGCGCGGCGGCGAGCTCATTAACAGTTCGATCGCGCTGCCGCAGCTGCTGAAGAACACGTCCCCGCGTGCTCTGAAGCAGCCGCTCACGCCAGCCTGTTTCTTTCACGCACCGGGAATATGATCGTAAAGCTCAGCCCGCGCTAATGATTCCATCTCCTCCGCTCTTTGAAGAAGCAGAGCTCGAGACAAATCGCGTCGTCGCTAGACAGGTTCGAGGTCGCTGCTGGAAGGGCCGTTGAGCATGGTGCCGGTGCAATCGAAGCGAGAACCGTGGCAAGGACAATCCCATGTCTTTTCCGTCGCGTTCCAGCGCACGATGCATTTGAGGTGCGGGCAAACGGCGGACATTTTGTGCAAGACGCCATTTTCGTCACGATAGACGGCGAGTTTCTTTAGTCCTTCACGAACCAGCGCGCCCTGACCGGAAGCTATCTCAGCGACTTCGGGAACATCGCCACTTGTTAAGTAGTCGCGTAGTTGAAATACGACGTTGGCGTTCTCCTTCACATAATCGCCAACGACCAATGGCTTCAGCGTTTTACGTTTTGGCTCGTAGATTTCGGCCCATGGGTTACCGCGGCCGAGGATAAGATCGGTTAAGAGAATCCCCGCGATGGTTCCGTGAGTCATACCGTTACCGGAGTCGCCCGTGACAACGTAAACGTTTTTCTCGCCTCCCGCGTCACGCCCGATGTAGGCCAGCCCATCAACTGGCTCCATCACCTGGCCGGACCAGCGATCGGTAATCTCGCCGGCGGCAGGGAAATGCCGGCGCGTCCATTCTTCGAGATTGGCGAAACGCGCGTCGAAATCGAAAGCCTGCGCCGTTTTGTGGTCTTCTCCGCCGACAATGAGGACATCGTGATCGCCGTCGAACGCGAGGCGCACATAATGATAAGGCGCGGGACCGAAAAGCTGTTTGTCTTCGGCGGCGGTTTCCGCCGTGTCCCACCAGAGCGCATGCGGAATGAGACCCGGCTCGACGCGGAAGCCGAGCGCGTAGCTGGTGTACGGCGCCTGTTTACTGTGAATGACGAGGCGGTCGTTGATCGGTGAGTTCGTGGCGATGACAGCGGCGCGCGCGGTGATGGTCTGGCCTTCGCGTGTTTCAAGCCGGACAACGTCGCCGCCGGTCACTTTAAGCACGCGGTTTCCGGTGAAGATTTTCCCGCCCCAGCGGGTAACGAGCGCAGTTAACGCGTTCAGGTATTTCAACGGATGAAACTGCGCCTGCCGCGGGAATCGCAGAGCCGGGCCGCTAACGTGCTGGATGACTGGCGGGCTGGGAATTCGCTGCACCTCGAGCAGGCGCGCACGCAGTGTCGCTTCATATTCCTTGTCGATGGTGCTCGGGTCCGCGCCTTCTGGTGGAAACAGGTAACCATCGACCCGTTCGAAATCGCAATCGATCCGCTCGTCGCGCACAATTTCAGCGATCCGCTCGATCGCCGCGGTATGGCTTTCGGCGGCGAGGCGCGCGGCCTCTTCGCCGAGCATGCTTTCGAGTTCGTAATAGCGGTCATCCAGCGCGTTGACCAAATGCGCGGTGGTGCGCCCCGTCATTCCGCTGCCGACTGCGCCGTCGTCAACCACAGCGACGCTGCGACCTTCGCGCGTCAACATGTAGGCGACGGACATGCCTGCGATACCAGCGCCGACGACGCAAACGTCAATCTCGAGGTCAGCCGCGAGAGGGGCGGAGCGAAATTTCTCCGCGGTTCGTTCCCAGAAGGAGATGTTGTGACCAGCTCTTTCGCCTGCGACTTCCATGCTAATGAATCGCGCCGCCGTTTGCGTGAGCGTGTGCGTGTTACGTTTCGGCGCTCTTGGAATGACGCAGCGCGCGCGAGGCTGCTGGCCGGTTGAGCTACGAGCGGTTCCTTGCTGGCTCCATCAGCTGGCCTTGTCGATCAGCTCCGCGAATTGATCGAAGAAATAAGAAGCGTCGTGCGGCCCTGGCGCCGCTTCGGGATGATATTGCACGGAGAAGATCGGCAACTCCCTGTGCCGCATCCCTTCCACCGTGCCGTCATTCAGATTGATATGCGTGATTTCGATCTCCTTCGGCAACGACTCCGCATCAACCGCGAAACCATGATTTTGCGACGTGATCGCCACTTTGCCCGAGCGCAAATCTTTTACCGGCTGATTCCCGCCTCGATGCCCGAACTTCAACTTGAACGTGCGCCCGCCGAACGCGAACCCGAGCACCTGATGACCGAGGCAGATGCCGAAGATCGGCTTTTTGCCCATCAAACCGCGCACCGCTTCGTGCGCGTAAGGCAGCGCCTCGGGATCACCCGGGCCGTTGGAAAGAAACACGCCGTCGGGATTTAACTTCATAACGTCATCCGCAGTGATCGTAGCCGGCACAACCGTGACGCTAAAGCCGCGCTGCCGGAGCGAGCGAAGAATGTTGCGTTTCATTCCGTAATCGAAAGCGACAATGCGATGCCGGATAGGTGGCAGCTTCGGCGCTTCCTCACCGGTTTGCAGCGACCACACCGCGCTTAATTCATCATCAGGGTCCCACTGGAAAACCTCCGGCGTTGTCACTTCGCGCACATAATCCATTCCCACCACGCCTTCGCCTTCGACGGCGCGCTGCACCGCTTGCTCCGCGCTTTGAAGCTCGGTCGTCAGACACGCCTTCATCGCGCCCCTCGTGCGCAGATGCCGCGTGAGCGCGCGCGTGTCGATGCCTTGCGCGCCCGGGATTTCCCAGCGTTTGAGGTAGTCGTCGAGCGATTCTTCCGAGCGCCAATTGCTCGGCGCCTCGCTCAACTCCTCGATGACAAATCCGCGCACGTGCGGCTGCGCGCTTTCCTGGTCGAGCGCGTTCGTGCCGTAATTGCCGATGAGCGGATAAGTCATCGCCACGATTTGCCCGCGATAAGAAGGATCAGTCAGCACTTCCTGGTAGCCGGTCATGGAAGTGTTGAAGCAAATCTCGCCCACGCTCGTGCCCGCAGCGCCAAAGGATTCGCCCTCGAAAACCCGGCCGTCTTCCAGAGCGAGGAACGCGCGCATTTCGTTGATTACTTAGCAATATTCCGCCCGCTGTCATCCGGAGCGAAGCGAAGGCGAAGGAGTCCGCCGCGCGACCTCAAAGCTTCCGTCGCTAATTCCTAGACGCTCCACATCCCTAACGCTTCAACGCTCCTTCGCTTCAACGAAAAAGCCCGAACCGCTCTACGCGATTCGGGCTTTCCCAAATTCTACCCCGCAGATGCCGTTTAGGCGGATGTCCCGTCCCTTTCGGTAACGGGCGGACGACCGTCGCGAGAGCGTCTGACTTCCTGTTTAAGGCGTGCCATCTTCCCCAAAGCGCGACCAAGCCTCCTTGGTTAATGTAGTATCGGTTCGGGAATCTCACCTGTATCTCGAACACCGCAGGGTAAAGCGCTGCAAAATCGCCGGTTCAGAGCCGAGAGAAAAGCACTGGTTTCCTGCTCGACTCTCAACCGCCAACTCGCAGCTATTTCCAAAGAACTACTCGCGCAATTGCGCCCCAATCTCGTTTCGCAGCCGCTCGCGAATCCGCGCGTGCGCCGCGTTCACTTCCTCGTGAGTCAGTGTGCGGTTTTTCTCGCGATACGTCAACGAATAAGCCAGCGACTTCCGTGCCGCTGCATTCGTCCCGTCTTCCTTTTCGCTGAACAAATCGAAGAGCTCCACCCGCTCCAGCAGCGGCTCGTTCTCCGAGGCGATGACGCGCAGGATTTGCTCGTGGGCAACATCGGGCGCGACAAACATCGCCACGTCCCGCCGTATCGCCGGGTAACGTTCCAGCCCTGCGAATTTCGCAACCTTGCTTCGCATCCGTGCGAGCTGAGCCAGATCGATTTCGGCCACCAGCACTGCGCGGTTCGCGCCGAGTTCCCTCGCTTCCGCGGCCGCCAGTTGCCCGCAAACGCCGATGCGCGTTTCGCCTCGAGAAATCTCAGCCGCGAGGGCGAACTCGCGCCGCTCAACGCGCTTCCAAGTGAAGACCGCAATGTCGCCGCCGTGACGTTGTAGCTGCCGTCCGTCCTCGGCGGCAGATTCCAGCGCCTCGACAACACCTTTGATATCGAAAAAATCAAACGCCCGATTCTTTTCTCCACGCCAACCTTTCGCCGATCCCGCCTGGCCATTCATCACCATCCCAAGCACCCGTTTTTGCTCGCCGCTACCCGCGACAAAAACGTTCCCGATCTCAAACAGCGCGATGCGTTCCGCTCCCGCTCGAACATTCCGCGCCAGCGCCGCCACCAATCCTGGAATTAGACTCGTCCGCAATGCAACATGATCTTCGCTCAGCGGATTGCG
>QHBL01000101.1 GCA_003244125.1 Chthoniobacterales bacterium | reverse complement strand
AGCATTCTATTTTATCACCCCTTTCGCAGCTGGTTGCTGGCGAGCTTTCTAAGTGTGGTCGCGTGAACGCGCAACGAATTTTTCGGCGCCGCTATTTGCGGATGGTCACCGGCGTGCCCACCTCCACCAAGTCGAAGAGCTCGATAACATCAGCGTTTCGCATGCGAACGCAGCCGTGGCTGTCAGGCAGCCCAATTTTGTCCTCGTGCCTGGTGCCATGGATGTAAATGAAACGCTCGCGCGTGTTCGCGTTGTGCCCTTCGACGCCGTCGAGCCAGAGAATGCGCGAGAGAACGAGGTCATTCGTGCCCGGCGGCGGATCGTCGGGACCAAGCGGAAGGCGTCCCACGAAAATCGTCCTTGATGGCATTTCCTCGCCGATCTTGTCGCTGATGCGGAATTTGCCCAGCGGCGTTTTGTTGCTGCCCTGTCTCGTGCCCAATCCAAAGCGCGACGTTGAGACTGGATAACGCCGAATGATTTTGCGGCCCCGGCGCAGTTTCAGCTCCTGTTTAAGAACGGAAACGTGAATGCTCGTTTTTTGCATCGCCACTTCGCTGCCCTACTTTGTGCGGAATGACCAAACGCTATCACGTCGCCGTTGTCGGAGCGACCGGCGCGGTCGGCACCGAGGTGCTCCAGGTGCTGGAGCGACGCTCATTTCCGGTGGCTTCCATTCGCGCGCTGACTTCAAAGCGGTCCGCCGGAAAGACGATCGGTTTTGGCGACGAGTTCGTCGATACCGAGGAACTCACGACGTCATCTTTCCGCGGCATCGACATCGCGCTCTTTAGCGCGGGCGGCGCGGTCTCGCGAGACTTTGCGCCGATCGCCCGCGATGCCGGCGCCATCGTCATCGACAACTCCTCGACCTTCCGCATGGAGCCCGAGGTGCCGTTGGTCATTCCCGAAATCAATGGCGGCGATGTCAAAGAACACCGGGGAATTATTGCGAATCCAAACTGCACCACCGCGATTGCGTTGATGGCGCTGTATCCGCTGCATCGCGCATTCCATGTCACGCGCGTTTTTGCCGCCAGCTACCAGGCGGTCTCAGGAAGTGGCGCCCGTGCAATCGCCGAGCTGGAGCAGCAGACGCACGCCATCGCCGAGAAGCGACCAGTGGAAGCGGAAACGTATCCGCACCAGATCGCGTTCAACGTTCTGCCGCACGTCGATTCGTTTCTCGAAGACGGCTACACCAAAGAGGAAATGAAGATGCAAAATGAAGGCCGGCGCATTATGCATCATCCGGAATTCCGCGCTTCGGTCACATGCGTGCGCGTGCCGGTTTATCGCGCTCATTCGGTGGCGATGAGCGCTGAGTTCCGCGAGCCGGTGTCAGTAGAGCGCGCGCGCGAAGTGCTGGCGAAGGCGCCGGGGTTGGAGCTGGTGGATGAGCCTGGGAGAAATCGTTATCCCATGCCTTTGCACGTAGCGGGCAAGGACAATTGCGCAGTGGGCCGCGTCCGTCGCGATTGCGCTTTGGATAACGGCCTGTCGTTCTGGGTTTCTGGCGACCAGCTCCTGAAAGGCGCAGCGCTTAACGCGGTGCAGATCGCAGAGCTATTGTAGCGACAATGCAACGTGATTTGCGGCACCGGTCAGATGTTACCGGTACGCGGAACGGCCCCGGAAGAGTCCGTGGCCGCTCGCGGACTTATCTCTAAAGATTACTGCGGGACCGGCGTGGCTTCGCCTTCCTTCTTTTTGGCTTTGGCTTTCTGCTGATTAGCGTCCTCACCGCGCTGCTGCTGCTGTTGCTGTTGCTTTTCCTGTTCCTGCGGCTGTTGCTGTGGCTGTGGCTGCTGCTGTTTCGCGTGCTGCTGTTGCGGGTGCTGCTGCTGTTGTTGGCCTACCCCAGCCGCCTGTGCAGCTTCACGACGCGGTCGGTTCGCACCCGGGCCGGCACCAGCTGCGCCTTGGTTATTCGCCGGGGGCGCACTTTGCATTTGTTCGCGGCGGCGTTCCTGCAGTTCGCGGCCCTGACCCTGACCAGCGCCGCGCTGCGCATTGTCGCGTGGACGACTCGCGTTCACATTCGCATTTTCCGATTTCAACTCGTTTCGTTCACTCGCGGAACCGGCAGCGGCTCCGGCCGGGGCCACGTTCGGCTCGTGCCGGTTTACCTTGTTGCCTTTGCCGGGCTGCTCTTCAGCTCCGGCACTGGCGGCCGGCTGGTTCGCAGCGGCCTCGGCGCCCTCAATCCGTTCAACACGATTCTTGTTCTTTCCGCGTTTGCCGACCTGCTGCTCTGCGTTTGCGTTTTGATTCCCGCCCGCGCCCGTCGCTGCTGGCGGTGAAGCAGCACCCTCGGCCCGTTGCACACGATTCTTGTTCTTACCCTTGCCCTGCTCAGCGGCGGGCGGCGACGCAGCTACTGCGGGAGCGCTTGCTGCTTCGGCTTTTTGACCCTTACCTTTGCCCTTACCCGCGCGCTCAGCAGCAGGAGCTGCGGTGCCCGTCGTTTCCGCATTGGCGGCAGCGGCCGCGTTTTGATTGCTCGGCTGGATATCGGGTTTGGGAATATTCTTTGCGTTCTGGGTTTTAAACTTCTGCTCCATCTTCGCCTTTTCGGCTGGAGCGATATTCGCCCACCCCTTCTCCACCTTGGGCTGCTCGATCTTTGCCTTCACCTGCTTCGGCGCCACCTCGGCCCCCGCAGCCTTCTGCAACTTCTGCGGCGCGGCCACGACCAGTGTGTTGCCCTGGACTCTTGTGGCATTGCCGTTCTTCACCGCCTGCAATGGGTCTGCTGTCTGGCGTTCCAGCTTCAGCCGCTGAATCGGCCGCACGGAATAGCGGCTGACCGTCGCGTAATCGGGTCCATAATTGTAAACGGTCGAATTATTGTAGGTGATGTTGGTCACGTTCACGGTGTTGTTAATCACGGTGACGTTGCGCTCGTAGGGAAAAATGCGATCGCGCAAGACCGGCTCGCCGATGTAGCGCAAGTCCACGAAATTGTAGTAAGCGGGCCCGATCCCAAACTCGACATCGACCTGTCCGGTGATCGGCCGTCCTTCGTAAACCGCCTCGCCCCCGCCCGACGGAGGAAGCGGCGCCCACCCGATATAATCACCGCCCGTGCGCCACGAAACCCAGGCTGGCGCCCATTCCGTTCCGGGCACCCACACCCAACCGTAATCAGCCAGGCGCGCCCAGCGACCATAGTGATAAGTGGCCCAGCCGAAATCTTCGTAGCTCACCCACGTCCAGCCCTGGTCCGTATAAGCCCAATAACCGTCGGTGTAAGGACGCCAGTTCGGATCGCTCGCCACCTCCGGCTGCCAGACGTAGCCGTAATCGGAAACTTCGTACCAGTTACCGCCGTTCAGATTATCGTAAAAAAGATTGACCGACGCCTCAGCGCCTCGCGCCGATTGCAACACCGGCAGGAACAGCGCGCACACCGCCAAGAAAGGTAAGTATCGTTTCATAGAATTTGGATGTTCGGTTTCATAGACAACAATCGGCTTCGCTTTATTCAGGGGCCGCATGGGTATCGCCGAACTATCGGAGCGAGCGGATGGCAATGAGTGGGGACGCGGGACAAATGCGCCGAAGGGACCAGACGCGCGCGGCGTTGCTCGATTACCGCGACCGAAGCACCACGAACGAGCGCACGCGATGCCGGCAGACCGACAACACATGCGCCGCACCGCCATCGAGACCGCCTGAGACTTTGTTGAATTCTTCCACCGATCTCACCGGCTGCTGGTCCACCTCTTCGATCACGTCGCCCTTTTGCAATTCCGGCAAGTCCGCTGCCGTCACCACCACGCCACGGACACCGCCCGGCAGGTCGAGCTGGCGGGCGAGTTCCGGCGTTAGCTCAGCCACACCCACCGAGCCAAGCGCGTTGGTCTGATCCGGCTCAGCCTCATCATTGTCCGGCACATTCGGCTGCGGCTGAAACGGATTCGCCGGAGCTGGTTGCCCAGGCAGCGGAATAACGCGCGCCGTTTGATAATTCGGCGGCTCCTCGCGCAGTTGCGTCGAGACCCGCATCGGTTTGCCACTGCGTTCGATTTCGACATCGATGGTTTTGTTTAATTCCGTTTGCCCCACCAGCGACCGCAGCTCGCGAAAATTCTTCACCTCGTGTCCGTTGAACTTCCGGATGACGTCGCCCGGCTGCAGATGCGCGTCCGCCGCGGGCGAACCCGCCACGACATCACCTACTACCACCGGGCCCGTATCAGCCGCCGCTGCATTGCCGCGCGTCGCACCTCGAATACCGAGATAACCGCGGATGATTCTTCCCTTCTTTAGCAGGCTCTCCATCGCCATCTTCACCGTGTTCGAAGGAATGGCGAAACCGATTCCCTGCGATCCACCGGAGCCAGAGATGATTGCCGTATTAATCCCGATCACTTCACCAGCGAGGTTGACCAGCGGCCCGCCGCTATTCCCCGGATTGATCGCGGCATCGGTCTGCAAAAAATCGCCGAATTGATCGCCGCGATTCGGCCGCCCTTTCGAGCTGATGATTCCCTCCGTCACCGTCTCTTCAAATCCAAACGGATTACCGATGGCCAGCACGAGATCGCCGGCCTGGACCGCGTCGGAATCACCCAGCTTTAGCGGCTTCACACCAGGCTCATCGATCTTCAGCACCGCGAGGTCCACCTGTTCATCGCTGCCGATCAGCCGCGCTTTTTTCGTGCGGCCATCGGAAAGCTGCACTTCGATTTCATCCACCTGCGACACGACGTGATTGTTCGTGATGATGTGCCCTTCGTTCGTCACGATCACTCCCGAGCCGAGTGAATTCTGCACCATCGCTTCCTCGTTTGGATTCCGGAACTGCCGCGGCTGGCGAAAGAAATACTCAAATGGATCGAGCGCGTACTGGCGCCGCACCGCGATCTTCTTCGACGTTTTCACGCTCACCACTGACGGGATCACATTGGCCACCAGCATGCGCCGTTCGCGATTAAACTGATCGAGCGTGCCGATCTGTTTCGGATCGACTGGCGGCGCCGTAGCCAGCGAATATTTTTCCGGCGTGCTCGAGGCCGCGGTCGAGAGCGCGCCATGCTTCATCCGGTAATCGTAAAGCAACGAAATGCCGAAGCTCACCAGCACGACGAACAGCAAAAATTTCAGCAAATTCTTCATCAGCTCACGTGGGAGAAAGTTTGTCCCTGTCGTTCGACAATCAAGCAGCGGAAACGTTGATTCTCCGGCTGCTCGAGGTCCGGGTCTTCCTTCATCACCTTGAGCGCCGCCGTGCGCGCCCTTCGCATCAAGGCTGCATCACGTTTCAAATCACCGAGCTTGAACTCCGGCAAACCGCTCTGCGCCGTGCCAAGCAAATCTCCCGGGCCGCGCAATTCCCAATCCGCTTCCGCAATCTCGAAACCGTTCCTGGTTTTCTCCAGCACCGCGAGTTTCGAGGCTGTCTCAGGCGACTTGTCCGCACTCACCAGCAGGCAATGCGACGCATCCTCGCCGCGGCCGATGCGCCCGCGCAATTGATGCAGCTGCGACAAGCCAAACCGTTCCGCATTCTCGATCAACATCACCGTCGCGTTCGG
>QHBL01000069.1:3599-5012 GCA_003244125.1 Chthoniobacterales bacterium | reverse complement strand
TGCAAGCTCAGCGCGCCCTGCCTAACAACGCTGAAGTCTCCGAATATCTCGCTTTCATTGACCGGCGCCAGGGGCACTGGGGCGACGCTGTTCGAAATATGGCACGCGCGGTCGAACTCGATCCACTCAATGTAGAACCGCTCGAAAATTTAGGAGAGTTTTACCTGAACCTGCGCCGATACCAGGATGCGGCTCGGATTTACGATCGCGCGTCGGCGCTCCATCCCGCAAGCTCTGCTGCCCGGTTCCTTCGCGCCTCGGTGGACTTCCATGCGGCGGCAAATCTAGCTCCATCACGTTCTGTGCTGAATGCCGCAAATAGCGAAGACCCGGCGGCAGCGTCGGACCTATCAGAATGGGCTTTCATGGTTGCTCTTCGCGAACGCGACCCGGTCGCGGCCACGCGGGCAGTCGCGGTGTTGTCCGGCCAAGCCCGAGAAGACCTCGCTTTTCCGACGGCATTTTGCGAGGCATGGATAGCTCTACTGCGGCACGATGCTTTCGCCGCCCATGCCGCCCTTGGCGTCGCCCGCGCACAAGTCGAGCGCCTTGTTCTCGCTCAACCAAAGAACAGCGTCCCGCTCGGCATCCTCGCATGGGTTGATGCGTATCTGGGTGACAAGGAAAAAGCAATTCAAGAAGCGCGCGCGGCGTGCGCCATGAGTCCGCTAGATAAAGACGCGCTGGAGGGCGCGCAAGAGAGCACCACTCTTGCGCGTGTCTATACGCTGGCCGGCGAGCGGCAGCTCGCCTTGGGACAGTTAACGATGGTAAGCAAACTCCCCGGCGGGCCATCTTACGGCGAGCTTATGCTGGACCCCGAGTGGGACTCGTTGCGCGGCGATCCGGAATTTCAGAAGATTGTGGCCGCGCTTGCGCCAAGAGCGACAAAGGAGATTTCCAAGAAGTGAACAGACTAGCCTGGGTTTTCTTATTTCTGAATTGTTGTGCGGTTCGCTCGTCGCAAGGACAATATCAGGATCCTATAACTCAAAAAAGGCAGGCGATTGATTCGTTACTCGCTGGTGAGAATCTCGCTTCACTCGATGGCCTGCCCAAGACTTTCTATAGCAAAGGATACGAGATAAGAGCTACCGCTTTGCAGAGACTAATCAAAGCATGCATCGACTTCTACGAATCGAAGTTCCCTGCTCATAAATTTGAAGTGCCGTTGTACGTTTTAGATGATAAGGATTGGAACGAACAGCTGTTCGCAGCGCCTTATGGGCTGCCGAATTATCTTCCCGAGAGTAATATTATCATCATCGGTGCGGACAAAAACGCGCTGGCAAAATTAAGCGGCCAGCCGCAAACAACGACCGCGGACAACGTAGTTTCAGGTTACGACTACGTCGCAGTGCATGAACTGGGACACTACTTCTTCATTACCCTTAATGGGGTGCGGACAGGCCA
>QHBL01000069.1:0-3561 GCA_003244125.1 Chthoniobacterales bacterium | reverse complement strand
GAGAAGCCGAAGTGGTAAAGCAATGGGCAGAAGAACAAAGCCTGGACAACGCTAAGTTACCAATGCATCGGACGCTGGATGATTTCGAGAAGCTATACGATAAAGTCGGCCCTCCGAATTACGATTGGTATCAGAAGAAATTCATCAGACTGAGCCTTCTGTTATATCCGCAGCTCAAGACCAGCCTTATCACCGCGATTCTCGGAAATTATGCGCCCGGCGGCAAAAAGCATGATCCTCTTACGCTTATGAAAACGATTGCACCCGATACCATGAATAAATGGCTTGAGGAAATGAAGTAAACAAAAAGTGATAATTTGCGGTTGCAGGTTAAGTGGAAGCACCGGTGCAAGAATTACGCGTTATGCAGATTGCGACGGTTTTCTCTGGCCAGACACATTTGACATAAAACCAGCTTTCTGGCAATATGGCTACATGAAAACCACCTTGGATCTTCCCGATGAACTGATGCGCGAAGTGAAAATTCGCGCCGTGCACGAGCACAAAAAACTCAAGGACATCATTGCCGAGCTGCTCCGCAAAGGTATTGCCGCCGCCAAACCACGGCGCCTAAACATCCCGAAACCCATCAAACTGCGCGGAGGTCCTATCACCACAGAAGAGATCGAGGCGGCGATTAATTGGGGCCGCGAGTAACGTGCTCCTGGTCGACACTAACGTAGTCGCTTACCTTCTGATTGAGGGCGACTACACCGAAGCGGCGCAACAATTGCGCAAGAGCGATCCGGATTGGCGCAGTGAGGCTTTCCTCATGGTCGAGTTCACCAATGTTCTCGTTGCCTCGATCGCCGCGCGGAGGATGACGCTTCCATTGGCACATGATTTTCTCCGGAAAGCCGGGGCGTTACTCGAGGGCAAACTGGGGCGTGTCCCTCATGCGGCCGCAGTGATAATCGCCGCCGGCTATCGCGTGAGTGCGTACGATGCCCGTTTTCTAGCCTTGGCGCAACAACTTGGCAGAAGGCTTGTGACCGAGGATGCTAAACTGCGGCGCGCCGCGCCCGCACTGACGCAGTCAATGGCAGAGGCACTGGCGCGAACATAATGCGCAATGAGGATCTTTGACGCGCACGATGAATCTGCGCAACTTCTTCGCCGAACTAAAACGGCGGAATGTTTATAAGGTTGCCGTTGCCTATGCGGTCGTCGGCTGGCTCTTAGTTCAAGTCGCGACGCAGGTTTTTCCGTTCTTCGAAATTCCGAATTGGGCCGTGCGGCTCATCGTGCTCGCAATTGTGATCGGATTTCCGCTCGCGCTTGTGGTCGCGTGGGCCTTCGAGCTAACACCGGAAGGAATCAAGCGCACGGAGTCGGTTGATGAACTACCGGCGGGAAACTCGCGAAGCTATCTCTGGCTCTGTGTAGCGGCAATAGCCGGCGTGCTTTCGCTCGGCCTGTTTTTTCTCGGACGACTGACTGCCCCAGCAAAACAAAGCGGGTCGGCTGAGGTTAGCTCGAAATCGATAGCGGTCCTTCCTTTCGAGAGTCTAAGCGAAGATAAGGACAACGCCTACTTCGCCAACGGCATTCAGGATGAGATTCTGGCGAGACTGTCAAAGATAGCAGATCTCAAAGTCATCTCGCGCACTTCGACCCAACGCTTCAAGAGCGCGCCTTCGGATCTGCGCGAGATCGCGGCGAAGCTCGGCGTAGCAAATATTCTCGAAGGCAGTGTGCAGAAGAGCGGCGAAGCCGTGCGCGTGACAGTGCAGTTGATCAATGCGGCGAACGATTCCCATCTTTGGGCGGAGACTTATGATCGCAAATTGAGCGATGTCTTTGGAGTGGAAAGCGACATTGCGCAAAAGATCGCGAGCTCGCTCGAGGCCAAACTAACGGGACGTGAAAAGGCGGCCATCACGTCGGTCGGGACCAAGAACCCCGAGGCTTATGAGTTCTACCTTCGCGCGCTGGCCCAGCGAAACCGTTCGAGCGATCCTGATATTTTGCAACGGATCAATGCTTACCGGCGGGCGGTCGAGTTGGATCCAAATTACGCCGATGCCTGGGCCATGCTCGCGATCGAGCAAGCAAACTACTTCGACGGTCCGCAAAAGAGTGAAGAACTGGAGAAGAACATCCGCGTCGCGGCCGAGACCGCGCTCCGTCTGGCGCCGGATTCCGCGCGGGCGCACGAGGCGATGAGTTTGTATTATGGCGTCTGTCGAAATGATAACGCCGCCGCCCTGGCCGAGCTCGAGATAGCGCGGGAGCGCGCGCCGAATGATGGCGGGATCCTGAGCGAGCTCGGCGTTTTCCAACGCGCCCAAGGCAAGGTGGACGAGGCCGTCGCCACAATGAAAAAAGCGGCTGACCTTGATCCACTTAATATCAATGTTTGGAAAACGCTAGCCCTTACTTACAATGGGCTCCGGCAATTCACAGAGGCTCGTGCCATGCTCGACCACGCGCTTGTCCTGGAACCGGAAGATCTCGATGTCATTGGCGGACTGGCAGCACAGTATCAAGCTGAAGGTAACCTCGGTGCCGCCTGGAAAATACTGAGTCCGCATCCTTTTCCTAGTCCGGAGGAATGGGCTTGCGTCATCTACCACGAGCAATACTACCTCTGGCGCGATTATGGTTTTCTAATTGAGACGATCAAGGCGATGAACCTCGAGAGTAAGAGTTACCCGCCCCTCATCAATGCGGCCAATGACGTATTGCTGGCGAACCTGTACTTCCTCAACCAGGAGCACGACTTCGCCCTTCCGCATGCGCAAAAAGCCGAGCGCGAGATGCAGGAGTTACGCGCACAGAAGCTCGTTTTGTATGAGGTTTCCGCTGCTTATATCGAAATGGCCGCGCGCGCTGGGAATCGCGCCGAGGTGCAGCGCGAAATCGACTACGTCTTCGCGCAAGTCGGCGACAATAAGTGGCGCTTGCCCGCCGCCGAATCCTGGGCCGCCGCAGGCTATGCGCTACTGGGAGATTTCGATAAAGCCTTGCCTCTTCTCCAAGATTCGCTTGCTAAACCAAACGGCATCACGATCGCTGACCTTCGATTAAACCCGGCCTGGGATAGCGTGCGCAACGATCCGCGTTTCCAGAAATTATTAGAGAGCAAACCTTGAAAACGAACTTCTTCGCCGAGCTAAGACGGCGCAACGTTTACAAGGTTGCGGCCGCTTACGTGGTTGTCGGCAGGTTGCTATTGCAAGCGGCCTCAATCTTGTTGCCCACCTTCGAAGCTCCCGCCTGGGTGATGAAGGTCTTTGTTATTGCCATCGTGCTTGGCTTTCCGATAGGCCTTGATAATCGCGTGGGCGTTTGAGTTAACGCCGCAAGGAATCAAGCTCACCACCTCAGGCGAGGAAGAAGTAAACCGGCCCCGCAATCGGGCTTGGGTCTACCTCATCCTGGTTGCGGGCGGAATGTCTATCGGTTTGTTTTTTCTTGGTCGATTTGCCGCGGTAACTGGATCAACTTCGTCTAGCGAAGTTTCTTCCAAATCAATCGCCGTCCTCCCTTTTAAAGTCTGAGCGAAGATAAGAACAACGCCTACTTCGCCGATGGGATTCAGGATGAAATTCTGACTCG
>QHBL01000002.1:3683-16792 GCA_003244125.1 Chthoniobacterales bacterium | reverse complement strand
CCAAAAGCCCAAGGGTCAGTTAACAGGCGATTTTCTGTAACGCACAGCCAGCCTGGAACAGCTGCCGGCGCACCATTAAGAGCACTCCGGCCGTCAACCCAGCCAGCAGCAAAGTGCTTCCCGAGTCCGGAACGATATCTGCCGGCACGCCAGGGCCGATACCGAAAACATCCTGCCGGTTCGCGCCTACACTGACCAACTGGAACTCGCCCCCGGTAATACTGATTGAGCCGCTATTCGGGAGCATCAAGTCAGTATGAACGCCGAAGAAATCCAATGGTGTAGTGAACTCACCGGAGAGAAGTGGAAAGAGACCGACCGACATCGTACCGTCGCTGCCCGAGGCGCTCCCCAGAAGCTCCGGGCTTCCAAGAGCGCTGCCACTTTGGTCGAGCAAATAGCCGGTGCCATCGAGAAATCCGACCACGCCAGAGCCAGTGGTATTCAGGGTAATCAGGACCGCGAAGGACGGATTAGTGACGCTGAAAAGCCGCGCGAATTTGCCATTCGAGAAGAGGAAATCGAGAGAGAGGCTCTGGCCCTGGAGAAGCGTGCCGTTGAGATCGCTGAAGGTCGTCTGCACCTGTGAGGTGATGTTTGGCGCAGCACCGAGGTCGATGCTGATCGGAACGGCGTGCGAAACCGAGGGAGCGAAGAGGAAGAGGCCGAGGGCGATAAAGCCGCACGCGGTGTGGGGCAGCCGGGGAAGATTTTTCGTGGTCATAATAGTCGCAGCGAAATTAGCGCATACAGAGTGGAGAACAAGATTATTTCTGCGAGCGAGCAAATTCCATAAGTGCCGCGGCAGGTGGCTATCCGGTTACGCTTTCCATATCTTCGCGCGGCCCGGCCTTATCCCCGCCATGGCGTTGCGCGTATCCACGATGCACTCTGCCCAGGCCGCGAGTTCCTCGTAATTGAGGCACGCGTGATTGGTCGCAATGAGAACGGCATCGAACCCCGAGATCGTTGTCTCACTCCAGCCAGTCGATTTCTTGCCCGCCCATTGGGAATGTTCGCGCGTGGGGCGAATAACGGGCACGTATGGATCGTAGTATTCCACGTGCGCACCGCGTTCATTCAGCAAATCCATCAGCACATAGCTCGGCGACTCGCGCTCATCATCGACGTTAGGCTTGTAAGCCAGCCCAACGATCAGAATCCTGCTGCCCTTGACCGCTTTCTTGTGTTCATTCAACGCGTCCGCCACACGGCGCACCACATGTTCAGGCATGGACGTGTTTATCTCGCCGGCAAGCTCGATAAAACGCGTGTGGCGGCCGTATTCGCGAGCTTTCCAAGTCAGATAAAAGGGATCGATGGGAATGCAATGTCCACCCAATCCCGGCCCCGGATAAAACGGCATAAACCCAAACGGCTTGGTCTTAGCCGCCTCAATCACTTCCCAGATGTCAATCCCCATCGCGCCATAAACAAGCTTGAGCTCGTTAACGAGGGCGATGTTCACACTGCGGAAGATATTTTCGAGTAGCTTCGCCGCCTCCGCTACCCGGCAGGACGAGACCGGGACAACATGCTTGAGAGCGATGGAATATAACGCCACCGCCTTTTCCAGGCATGCCGGAGTAAAGCCGCCTACTACCTTCGGGATGGTGGCAACGACGCTATGCGGATTCCCTGGATCTTCTCTCTCAGGGGAGAACGCGAGGTGGAAATCCAACCCGGCCTTAAGTCCAGAGTTCTGTTCAAGCGCGGCGCGCAAATCTTCATCAGTGGTCCCTGGGTAAGTGGTAGACTCCAACACCACGAGGGTACCCTTGGAAAGGTGCGGAGCTATGGCTCGCGCAGTCTCGAGTATATAGGAAATGTCGGGCTCGCGATTCCTACTAAGTGGTGTCGGAACGCAAATGATTACTGCTTGCGCCTCGCGCACAGGGCTAAACTCAGCCGCAGCCGACAACCTTCCCGCCCGCAGCTCCGCCGCGATGACTTCAGCCGGTACATGCTTAATGTAACTCTGACCGGCATTGATGGAAGTTACCTTGGAGAGATCTACATCGAGACCGATGACAGTCGCCCCAGAACGCGCGAATTGCAGCGCCAGCGGCAGTCCAACATAGCCAAGACCAACAATACAGATGTTCATACTCACAGGTCCGGCCGGCGCGCAGGCGTGTCGTGCGAAAAGTCTTGCAGCGGGGAAGGATAATTGCCGGTCAAATCGAGAAAGGATCTCAAGGGAATGCAAAGGTAAGCTTGACTCATAAGCCAAGAGTCTGGCGAATATCTCTGACTCCCGCGACCATAAGAGAACGGTTCTTCGATGAGAGAACCGCGAACGCAAGGTAGCCAAGCACAAAAATTGCCGCGCCCAGAACAAACGCGGTAGCAGAAGCTGCATGCGCTAGAATCGAATGACGTAGAGCAGAGGCTACGAGAGCCGCGGCTATGCTTGGAATAAAGGCGGCCATGAAATTACTCAGTATCGCTGCGAAGCTCACCGGTGAGTCGAGACTCGCGTACCAAACAAAGCCCCAGTACAGAATTCCGAACGTTAGGCTAAAGCTCGCCGCAACCCCGGCGATGCCCCAGTGTATTCCGATAACGAAGCCGGCAACGGTAATTGGTGCCGACACCAGCGCAAAGTGCAGCTGCCGATTAGTCCGGCCGAGCGACTGGCACAGCCAATGCGGCGTTGACCCGATCGCGGCCACCAGCGCAGCCGGGCCTAGTAACTGAAATATTGGTGCTACCGGCAGCCAGCGGCGGCCAAGGAGGACAAGGACGATATCGCGCGCAAAAAAGAAAGAGAACACGACGATGGGAACGGTGATAAGCGCGAGGGCTCTGGCCGCATTGATGAAAAGGTCGAAATACTCCTTCGGTTTGTCCTGCAGCCTACTTAGTCCCGGCAAGAGCACGGCAGATACAGGTATATTGATTTGCGTGGCCGGAAGTAAAAGTAACCCGTAAGCTTTCGAATAAATTCCAAGTGGTCCTGCGCCAATAACTCTGCCAATGAGCACATTGTCGAAGTTACGGGTGAAGTAGTTCAGCACGTTGAATAGCGTGAGATTTCGGCCAAAAGCAAGCATTGGCCGAGCGCCTACCCGGCGTCGGAGCGATCCCGGTCGCCACTGACATTTGATCCACGCCTGGACACAATTGGCCACTGTCGTTGCCGAACGAAGGCAGACAAGCGACCAATAACTAGCGCCCAATAGCGCCGTCACGATACCGACGACTAAACCAAAGGCGTTCGAAGTAACGTCTATCGTCGCCAGTGTTTTGAATTGCATTCTACGACGCAGCAAGGCCTGGTGCTGGACGGTCAATCCACTGAAAATAAAATTCACCGACAGCAACGCCGTTATCCATGTCAGCCGCGACTCGTGGTAGAACCAGGCGATGGCAGGAGCAATGGCTACTACAACAAGAGCTACTGCTGCACTCAGCGCCAGGTTAATCCAAAAAAGGAATGATATCTGTCCATGGGTGACTTCGGCCCGCTGAACCGTTGCTGCCGACAGGCCTAAGTCTTTGAACAACCCGACAAATCCCGTAACCGCTGTCACCATTGCGATTAAACCGAAATCACGCGGGAGCAAGAGCCGAGCAAGAATTATGGTCGCTCCCATTTGCAGGAAAAAATTCGCGGTCTGGCCCGCGACCGTGACTACCCCACCCCGAAACGATCTCCGGTGCAGGTCTCGCAAGACATGGTCTGTCTTGAAATACTCGGCATACTTAGCCGGCATCTCGTCGGTTGCAGGCGAAGGGGGTTGTGAAACTAAGTTCATTTGGGTGCTTGCGTAGCCAAGGGCGTGACTACTGGCTGCGCCAAGTCATGTATTGTTCGTAGACGGTCGAAAAAGCAATTTCGCATAAAAGTAAGCGATCGCTTCTCCAATAACTTCGCGCACCCCATCGCTACAGCGCCACCAGCGATTTGCATCGTAATCGGGGCTGCGCACTGCGATGATACCTACCTTTACTTTCGGCCCGAGCGCCTTCTGAAAAAGTAGTCTGGTGCGCCGAGCGTGAGCATCTTCCGTGAGCACGTTGACGCTGTTGATGATCACGTTCCTTTGCGCCAACCAATCTCGTAATGCTATGGCAGAACTAAAGGTACGGTCGCGGCCAATAACACGCGAAGGAACCATTTGAACCGATGTTGACGGAATACCAGCCTTCTTCAACAGCTCAGCGCCGACGCTGGCTGAAGTTTGAAAATCATTGACATAACCGCCCTTGCCCACCACTGGTCCGCCCGTGGTAAGTAAATGGGCGTAACCGTCTCGATAATACTCCGCCGCAGCTTCATGCGCCGCATATTCATGCACCCAGCCTTCGACGACCAGAGTGTCGGCGGGCACACGATCAGTTACAGCGAGAAAGGGATAGACACTTACAAATAGCACGTAGCTACCGAGCAGCGTGATACCGGCCATAAGCAGCCAGCCGGTCCAGGACAACCCCCATCGCCAGCGGAAGGTGACAAGGCCCCATAGCCGCTGATGAGGAACGCCGGAGCAGTTCGTCAACGTGGGTGTCCGCCTTGCGAGGCCGCTGTATTCCCGCCTGCCATTCCGATCTGCTTTAGCGTTGTCTTCATTCGCGCTGGTAAGCAGCCGCGAAGCTGCCGCTTGGCAAACCACTGTGAACGAAGCGCGGCCCGGCAGACGAATGCACTGCTGTCTGCTCCAAGAGAGTAGAGCGCGCCCATGGGGCTGTGCCAGGCTCGAATGTTCTGGCGTTCACCGCCAAACATAGCCGAAGAGACCAGGGAATATCCATGCCTGGCAAACTCCGGCTCGAACCTGGCTGCCACATACCGATAATACTTACGAAAACGTGAGACGTTCAGTAGTTCCTCCCATCGCGCGAGATACTTCTTATTGTGCACATCGGTAACATCTTCCATCCCTTCCGCGGGAACACGCGTTCCGATGAAATCGGCGATCCTGGCATGATACGTCGTGGGATCACTAATATAGTCTTCGTACCGTAGTTCGAAGACACGACTCAGGTGAGCCTTATCTTGCTCGAACAGGTCGTAACATCGCAGCCAATGCTTGAACAAGTGGTGCAAGGAGCTCAAGCTCACTTTCCACCGTTGCGTCGCCATACTAACCGCTACCGGGTGCCGTTTTACCACGATAAAATAGGTATTTGGGAAAGCGGCCTGGAGGAACCGTGTCATGATGAGGTTGCCCGGTGTCTTTTCGACGCAGATCGGTTTGGCGTCATCCCAGTGTGCATGCCAACTCCGCATCAATCTTTCGATATTGTCCGGCGTCAGCAAAGGAGACTGTTCGGTCAGATGAGCGCGCGGGTCTAAGCCATACCACCCTGTCCCGCCATAGGCGCCATCCGGCGGATAAACATCCTGTAAGTACTGGCCTTCGTCTTGTAAGACGCCCGTGTTCTTGAAGCTAGTACAACCTTCCAACCTACCCACATTCCGCGCAAGCACGCTCGTCCCACTGCGCTGCAGCCCACATATGAATACATACTTCCGCGGCGTATCTTCGTCTTCTCTCTTCATTTTAAATAATGCCTCGTCGAAACCTCCGGATGCTTCGGACTCACCTTTCCGCACGCACTCGCGCGCCCATCTTTGCCTCACTTTTGTCACTGCTACCTCGCAGCCGCGCCCGTTCGAGATACCATAGCGCGCGGTCAAAAAGGCGGATGCTCGACCACTTGAGCGCGCGGAAGAACTCGCGGGCTGATTTAGCAGCTGCGTAGCCGAACATCGGCGCAAGCCAGGCAAATTTCCAACCCAGCGGAGGAATCTGAAGATGGCCACCAAGGCTGGTAGCAAGTTCTTGCAGCCGCTGCGCGAGCCGGGGAGCTTCAGGATAAAAGTTAACAAAGCGACTTTGCAAGTAACGCAGGCAAGCCTCCGTAACCCTCTCGCTTTTTTCCATTGACTGGAGATAGCGCAAATGCGCCTCCACCGATAGAAGCTGCGACTCCAGCTTCTTCTCAGAGTGATCCACGAAACTTAAACTCCCAGTCCCTGATGCACGGTAGAATACCCTGGCATCGGATAGAAAGTGAACGCCCGTGCTCGCCAGTAAAACTCGGCTGAAATATTCCCCATCGTCATCCAGGGATAAGCGCGTATCCCATGGACCGGCGGCCTCTGTTAAGATGCGGCCCACCAGCCACGTCGCGGTTTGCATGTGAAGATTCTGAGCCATTTTTCGCAATAACCATTCAAGGGGTGACAGGTCGCACCAGAGCGGCGTAGGGCAGAACTGAGCGCGCGAAACCCGATACATGAAGGAGCCGTATGCTGAAGAAAGCATGGTCCGTTCCCCGATGCCCTCCTCTACTGCCCGCATTTGCCTGGCTATTTTCTCCGGCGCAAGAAGATCATCGGCATCGAGCCATTGAATGTAATCTCCCTGGCAAAGACGGAAGGCTTCGTTCCTGGCCGCCGACGCGCCCCGATTTTCCTGCGTGACCACTCGCACACTCGGAGAGGAGTATGTTCGCGCCACTGCGTAGGTGCGATCGCGCGAACCGTCGTCGACAACGATGATTTCTTTCCGGCGCCAGGTTTGAGCGGATGCCGAGTCGATGCTGTCAGCAATCCATGCCTGCGCGTTGTATGCCGGAATTAAGATGGAAACAAGTGGCGCCACGGACTCAGTCGCGAGCTATACCTGCGTTAAACAGCGACAGCTTCGTCGGCCACCGAGGCCGGGCAGTTTGTGAGAAGTCTCGAGTACACTTCTGTCGTTAAATCCGCGACCCTGGCCCACGAGTATCGCTCATTCGCATACTTCTTAATGTCAGGGCGCCGCTGTTCGAGCTGATGAAACAGTTCGCTTTCGAAATAGCCAGCAATCGTTCGCGCGAGGCTGCCTGCATCACACGGCGGACAGACGAACCCGGTTTCCCCTTGCACCACTTCTTCTTTAAGCGAGCCCACGTCCGTCACAATCGCTGGCAATCCGAAGCTATAGCTCAAGAACAGCACTCCGCTTTGAAATACATGGGTATAAGGCAATACTAGGACGTCTGTCGCCTTGAAGTATACCTCGGTTTCCGCATCAGGAACATATTCTATCCGTTGAATGATACGATCTCTAACCTCGCTGCGATCAATCATCGCCTTTACCTTGGACCAGTACTCTTCCGTCCACTTAGGAGCGCCTGCAATCACCAGAACGTAGTCCTGCTTCGCTGCTAGCTCTTCAAACGCACTAACTAAAAACTCCAGACCTTTATATGGAGCGATGTTTCCAAAAAAAAGCATGGTCTTTTGGCGCCGCAACCCAAGACGCCGTTTAGCTTCAGCGGAAGAAAGTGTTGTATTTGGCACCGTGTTGTTAATGCCGAACGGGATCACTGTCACTCTGGAGTCAGGGATGGCGAAGTCCCGGATTAACTCATCCTTCATTTTCGCGGTGTGAACGAACAAATGATCTGTAAGCTTGTACTGGGTGCGCAAAGTCATCCGGTTGAAAGCCGAGTCCGTTTCATCTCGCCTGCCCGCGTTCACGTTGTGGACTGTTAGAACGATTTTCTTCCTCAGCAACCGATAATAGAGCATCAGAATAGTGCGATCGAACCACTCAATTTTGTTGTTCCACAACAGGTGGAACAACCGGGGTTTGGCGCGACAAGCATATAGGAACAGCCGAGCGTAATACCTGATGATTCTGGCAATCTTTTCAACAAGGCCTGCATCTGCCTGCTGATCGCGCATTTTCAGAAACCGAACCATCGGGTTGTCATGCAACTCTGGCCCATCGACTAAGTCACTTCCGATGAAGTCAAAACTTATGCCGGCTTGAACAAGAGCCGATGCCAGACCAAGCGCGTACGGTTTATCTCTACCCGCTGTTAGAAGAGCCACCGGCCTCGGCGCGAGATCTGCGGCTGCCTGCAGGCCATCGAGGCCATGCCCGGTCTGCGAAAAAGCCGTGGGGTTACAGGAGCTGCTCATCGGAAACGCCTTGCGCGACTAATTGCTTTTGCCTGCTCTTGCGCACCGTCGTGGTCACAGTCTCGACTACTTCTTCCAAAGTAATCGCCGTGGTGGCTCGAACATCGTACGCGCGGCTATAAAAGAATTGCTCAAGTAGTGGCGACACCAACTTAATCTGTAAACCGTAGTCGTAAATCTCCCACGGACTCGTGCAATTAAAAAGTGTCACGCTATGCTTGCCCGCCCCCAAGGCGAGATGCATCGGAAGAGTGTCTCCTCCCACAAGGCATTTATGGCCATAAATGTCACCGAGATGCTCGAGCAGCGAGCCCCTTCTCGGAAGCACGTTGACGATTAGTCCTTGTTCCTCCAAGCGTTGCTTGAGTTGGCCATAATGGGCCCACTTTTTCATTGGCCATACTGGTCCCGCTTCGGCAGCAACGGCAACATCGCCAACGAAGCCGGTATCCACCGGCGCTGGGAGCAAATACTCCTCGCCTCGGAATGAGAACCCAAGTCCCTCGAAGACAAGCTCCTGGTAACTACGGCGGTTCCGCAGCTTCAGTCGGTCAGCTTCTTCGCGACCATAGGAACTGATCAGGCTCATATCAAACCAGCCGTGGGAGTCATCGGTATAGCACAAGCGATCATTTCGGGCATAAGCACCGAACCACTGCCCACTTGAAAGGTTCCGCAGAGCCATCGCTACATCGATTGTATCCTCCAGATTGATCACCAGGTCATACTGGTCTCTATAAAGTAGTTCGCGGTCTTCCCACGCGACAATTCGGACATTGCAGTCCAACCCTTGAAGCAGCACGGCGTTCTGGCGAGTAGTTAACCAGCTTAGTTGCATCCCACAAAACCGCCGCAACAAGGGTGTGGTTCTAACTACGTCGCCCGTCGCCCCTAGCTTTACAATTAAGACATTCACAGAAAGTAACCCTTACAGAATCTCAGTAGCCTGGAATTGATAGCCGTAGTTTTTCAGGTCATCGGAAAAAGCCAGCCGCACTGCCAATGCGGCCGAGCGGGAGTACCACGTCCGGTAATCTTCTGTAGTCCGTTCTTCCGTCCTATTGCTCATCGGCAACTTGACCTCTCCGGCTACCCCGGCCTCGGCCAAGACGCTTCCTAACTCCGCCTCAATACTTTCATATCGAATGATGCGATCGGCTCCACTGGTGTACTCGAGGAACATCGAGGGCGGAATTCCCATCAAACGCTTCACCATCTGCTTGCGACATTTCCGAAATAGCCATGCCTTGAATGAATGCGTGCAGGCATATTTCATCGTTGCGGCATACGCCGGTTGCCGGTTCACCCATGAGTCGGGATCCTGAAGCAAAGGCTGATACTTGGTTCGCTGCTTGATGTAGAGCGAAACGAGACTGTCAAAGGGATTGCGGACGGCGGCAAACTTCAGGTAGTCTCGAGCGTCGGTCGGCGAGAGGAGCTGATGCTCAAGGATCTGCGCCAGAGTGCTGTGCTTCCTTTGCACGGTAATTCGGCCACGGTCGTCTACGATATCGTTTTCGGGCAGGTACTCACCCCCATATTCCGCCAGCAGCAGGTTACCCACCGCGGTACAGGCGGTGCGTGGAGTCATAATGAATAGGAGACGGAGCTTTCGACAGAGAATAGCCATCAACAAACAATCCGGCAGTCAGCGTGATATTTCCGCAACGCGCGCGAGGGGTGTCTCAGCGCGTGTTGGCGGCCGTGACTTGGTATTCAGCAGAAGACGTTCCACCGCCTCAAGCGTGAGTACCGCGTTGATCTCATGGAGATAATTTTGACGGCCGGTTTGATGGTCCCGGGCAAGACCACGAAGAAACTGCCTGTTCCAGATTTCGCTTTGCATTTGCGAGGCGCGAGCCACCCGTTCCGTCACCAGGGAGGCCAGTTCCTTCTGAAACCAAGAACGATAATGCAAGTGTTTATGTAAACCAGAAATCTTCAGGCCCGCCGTCAAGCTACCAAGCATAGGTTCGATGCGGCGGAGTGATGGAGGGAGCCCCTCACTCTCATAGTAGTCCAGCTTGAACGTCAATTCGCTAATCAACCGCCACAGGGAACCCGCCACACCTGGTTTATCACTAACCGTTCCTCGATCGGTCGGCAGTCGCGCCAGACCTTGTTTTTTGCTCTCCATCAAAAGGGCGCGCGCCGGGTCTCGTAGTGCAGAAGGCTGTGGCGCTCGGAACATGAGGGCGACGAATTCATTGTCCAAATACGGCGTCCGAAATAAGAGATGAGAACGGCTGGCGGCAGGGCCTCCAAATCGCCGTTGTGGTATCTCGGTAAACGCCGCGAACTTCGCCGGCGAGTCCCCATGACGAATATGTGGTGGTGCGATGCCGGCAATTAAAGACTGCATGTCTGGTGTCATCAGCGAAGCGGAAAGATGCAGCGGCTTGAAGAATGACACGCCTCTCATTATTTCTCCGCCGAAAACGCCTGTCACGCGGACAGGTGAAAGGTGCCGCGCGAGTTCACTGTAGAAGATTTCGTGAGAACCGAGAACGCCAAGGGTTCCGTCCGTGAGATGGACGCACTCGTCGGCATAACTCGAGAATTCGGCGAGAAAGCGATCGCTTATCTTCAAGATGTGGTAAGGATACCCACATAGCTGGGCGAGCCGCGCCGCCAGCCGCGCATCAAGAACATCCCTGTCTTTACCGGAGAAGGTGTAACAGATGGGCGTAACGCCAGCCGGGAGGTGGGCGAGGACAAGTCGCGAGTCAATGCCACCAGTAAGGGACATACCCACCGCGCTCGCAGACTGGAAGTAACGCGGGACAATCGCTGCCAGGGTGTGCCTGAATTCCTCGACGAACCCTTCCGGGCATAAGCGCTCCTGGCCTTCCCACTCCTCGGGAGAAAAGTAGCTTAACCTACGGCACGTTTGCGATTCGAAACACCAGCAGGCGGCTGGCGGCAACAACTGTATACCTTTAAATAAGGTTCGCCCGTTTAGAGTGCACCCAAACGCGAGATACTGAGCGACACCCTCTATATCAAACTCGCGCGTTTCCGGAATTACAGCTAGTAGCGCTTTCGCTTCGCTCGCGAAGTAGAAACTCTCGCCTGCCGCGCGAAAGTACAACCGCTCCATCCCATATCGGTCATTAAACAGGAACACCTTTCCTGCCCGATTATCGACTACGACGCCGCTGAAGAGGCCGTTCAGCTTGGAAAAGAATTGTTCGCCGCATTCTTCGTATAAGTGCGGAAGCCAATCGCCCGATGCATCTTCGAAGAAATGTCCTTTGCTCCTTAGGCCCGACATCAATTCCGATGATGGGAAGCACTCGCCAGCTAGCAACACTGCGATGTCCCGCCGCTCATTGAAGAACACCTGTTCGGCAGCTGCTGATTCGGAATGTGAAACCCACCCTGCGTAGAAACCGAGCTGAGTGACACAGTACTGGCCGGAGGTATAAAACGGCTCGCGGTGCATGGAGCCCACCATTTCACGCAGCCTATCCCGGCATTGTTCGGCCGGCTTGACGCTGATTATGCCTACTACTCCTGGCATGACTTGGGTGATTGACTACGAAACGAACCTCGACTACTAAGACGCGTGAGCTGGCGGAGAGGGGAAGGATTCGAACCTCCGATGCGTTGACAAACACGCATACAGCCTTTTCAAGCTGTTGCCTTAAACCACTCAGCCACCTCTCCTGATTAATTCAACTAGGGGCAACACTACCGGGATCAAACTCGCGGAGCTTGCACTTCGAGGGAAACCCCTTCGGCTCGCTGAAGAATCTGATGGACGTCGGGCTTGTACCCAAGCCGCTTCATGCTCCTTTTAGTCAAAGCCAGAATAGTAAAGTTGTCAATCGCCGAGATGACCTTGCGCCATCGCACAGCTGCTTCGGGATCGAAGGCTTTTTGCTGCTTGCCGGTAAGGCTCGATGGTTGATGCTCGTGTTGACCGCGCTCCGGCGCGAGCATTTCGGGAGAGAAGTCAATCCCGATAAAGTCGCATAATTGGTGGATTGTTCGCTCGGGGAATGCGAGCAAGTCTTCATACCGAAACAACCGATAGTTGCTGATGTGCTTAAGTCGTTCATGCATTCCCGCCGCGACACGATACTCCTTCACGACGTGCAACAATGCCGCCTTTCGCAGTAAGTAGGAAAGGCTGGGATGCGTTTTAACCTTCAGAGCTGTTCCAAAAGGATCGTTCGCCTTTGACATCGCAAGTCCCCGAGGATCACGCGTAATGTGCACCACCCTCGCTTCTGGAAACCAACGGATAAGCTCGTGGGTATGGCGTATATCGACAGGGAACTTCACACACGCCCTGCTACAACCACAAAAGTGCGTTAGCTCTTCGATGATTGCTCGCGCGATCGCTCCCAAGCTGCGATCAGATTTCTTGATCCTTTCTGCAACCGCATGATGCAGGCGTGAATCGGCCGCCCTGACTCCGAGGTTTTCAAACCTCCAGAAGGCGCCGTCTAACCCGGCGACCGGCTGACGTGAGAAGCAAAGCTGCACCAAGTTGTCAACGTTCTCATCCCGTGAAAGATCGCCAACCCTTTTGCTGATAAAGTAGCGAAAGTCTTTTTGCCGGGCAGAACCCATGAAGCGGGGCTCTGGCAGTCTCAGGATCCCCTGGTGTAATGCGATCACATTATGCCACAGAGTACTGCCAGCCCTATGAGGGCCAACGACGAAAATGGGAGGTGCTTGCATGCCGAACAACCTCATTCTTCAATCAGCTGCCGCGCGTTGACGGTTCGCGGGCAAGGAGTTGAGCTCGTTCCTTGCGGCCGGCCGCCGTTTCGACCCCGTCTTTACCAACTCAGCAGCTCCCCTCTCGTACCACCTTGCCCTCAGGGCCAGCAATTCAGTGATCAACCGCTCTGGAATCAGTCCAGCTACTCCGTTGTGCAGTCCGCAGGAGAGAGCGAGTTTACCGCGTGTCGTTAACGGAACGAAGTATTCGGGAGTAGCGATTTTCTCGAATCCAACGCTTTCCTGAAATTTTCCATGATCGCCTCTCCGCCAAAGGTAATAAGTTAAGAAAGGAATCGCTTGCCTGGCACATATCTCCACGGCCTTCGCGATCAGCCCGTTAGTAGGCGACTTGTCTCGGTGGGTGACCTTATCCAGGATTAAAGTAATCCGAGCATAGCGATCGTCGATCTGAAACTTAATGAAGCCTATGAGCTCACCTTTATGG
>QHBL01000002.1:0-3646 GCA_003244125.1 Chthoniobacterales bacterium | reverse complement strand
ACGAAGTCATCGTTCAACTCTATTTGTTCGATAATCACGCCCAGCTTCTGAGCCTTGCGCATCTTGTTACGCGCTCTGAACCTAATCTGTTTCTCCCACCAGTGATCGAAGGTGGTGATCGGAATAGCGGCGACGTCGCGCCACTCGTGGTAAAATGGAAACTTAGGCTTCGTATCCGGTATCCGTTGCCAGAATCTCAGCAGGTCCACTTTGATCCCAGAAGCTGTTAGCGCCTGTCTCACTGCCTCTGGATCGATTACATCTTCCTGCCAGTCATTCTTAAGCCTGGCCGTGCGCAAGCGTCTGCCGGTGACAATGAAAGTGCTGCCGTCAACGCGAACGCCATCGACTAACACCGGCGCCCCCTTCGGCTTAATCTCCACCTTGATAGGTTCGATATTCACGCGTGATATGCGGCGCTGGGCTCCCTCACTGATTCCAAGGTAGAATGCATTCCGCGCAGCCACTGTTCAAACATGACCAGACTGAAGAGCAGTTTGTGATTGTCATGACGCCCGGCACGATGATCGTCGAGCAGCTTGCGGACCGGCATTAGCTCGAGTGTTTCGAACATCAGGGAATCTTCACTGGTAAGTACCTCGGAAAGGTCGCTCTGCAATGAGTTAAACCATCCATCAACCACGTTCACGGCGAAGCCGCGCTTTTTTCGCTGCAAAATCTCGGGGGGGAGAAACTTCTCGCACACCCGACGATGCAACCACTTTCGGCTGCCATTTCGGACTTTGTAGCTGGCGTCGAGTCGCTGAGCGTATTCGACGATGGTACGATCGAGGTAAGGGACACGCGCCTCCAAGCTATGTGCCATCGACAGCTTATCCGCGTACATCAGCAACTCGTCCGGCAGTGATGAGCGTATTTCGATGAGTTGAAAACCGCCGAGCTCATCGAGGCCGGCCATCTGTGGAAGAAGGTCATGCCAGTATCCGACTAAGTCCGGATTTTCCTCGCGTTCATTTAAATCGTCTTGGAACAAGCTGTCGATCTGAGCGGTCGAAGCGATGGAAAATACTTGCTGATATCGCTCCAGCCTGTCAGCTATCCCCAGGGAATGCACACCGCGCTTCAACGCTGCGTTGCGGGGCAATTGCCCCACGGCCGAGGTAAGCGACGAACGCAGCGGCCCTGGCATCCACCTCCACCAATCCCCATAACGTACGCCCAAATGACGAGTATAACCTCCGAACAACTCGTCCGGTCCCTGGCCAATCAAACCTACTTTGACGTCCTGCCGCGCACGTTGGGAAATGAAGTACATCGGAACTACAGATGAGCTCGCAACCGGCTCTTCGAGGGACGCTACGATGTGCGGCAGCGCGGCTACGAACTCGTCCCGATTGAGCTCTACCGTTACGTGCCGAGCGTGCAGGAGCCTGGCTGTTTCGGCCGCGTCGGCAAGCTCGTCGTCCTTGAAAGAACTGCCGTAGCCGACCGTGTAAGCTGGCCATGGGCCGCCGTGCTCGTTCATCAACGCGAGTAAGAGACCGGAATCGAGCCCACCGCTAAGAAGTATGCCTAAAGGGACGTCGCTTAGTAGATGCCTCTTAACAGCAGCCCGGTATAGCTCGAGTAGTTCTTCCGTGACCTCGCGTTCGTCTTTCCTACTGTCGAACGGGACAGCTGTATAGTTGTACCACCGCTCCTGCCGGCAAGTTCCAGCTTCGACGACCAGCATGGTGCCGGCTGCGAGTTTTCGCACACCGCGAAAGATAGTCAGCGGTGAAGGAGTATAACGAAACCGCAGAAATAATTTGAGTGCCGATGGATCGACTTCGGGTTTGGTTACGTCCCCTGCAATGATCGGCCGGATTTCAGAACCAAACCGCAGTGAACCGTGATCCAGCCGATAGTAGATCATCTTGATTCCCATGGCGTCGCGAGCAATGACGAGGCGCTCCCGACTTAAATCCCAGATGGCAAGGCCGAACATTCCATTGAGCCGACTCAGCACCTGAGTTCCCCATTCTTTGTAGCCGTAGATGATAACTTCCGTGTCAGAGTTAGTTCGAAACGAATGACCGCGCGACGCGAGTTCCTGGCGTAGCTCCTTGTAGTTGTAAATTTCGCCATTGAAGACCACGCAAACCGTTCTCTCGAGATCGAACATCGGTTGATGACCGCCTTCCAGATCGATGATAGACAGCCGCCTGAAACCGAGGCCCAAAGAACCTGATACAAAGTAGCCTTCGTCGTCCGGTCCGCGATGAGCCATGGTCTGCGTCATGCGGTGAATCATTTCTGATTCTACCGGCGACTCGCTGGCGAAATTAAACTGGCCGCAGATGCCACACATTAGCTAGAGACTCGCCTAAGTCCTGCACTCACGATTAGTGAGCGTAAGTTCCGGCATACGCCGCCGGTCGATCTTCAAGATCGGAACTGCGCCTTTCCAGATTGGTCCGGTTGCCTCCCTGCTCTTGCCAGAGGTAGAAAGCAAGACTGCGGAACATTTGTGATTGGCCCCAGCGATGCATAGGCACATTGTCCCAGCCATAGTGCAGCCGGCGCGAACGGAAAGAGCCATCTCTTTTGATCCAATCGCGTGTGACTTGATCGATGACACGCTCGAGCGTTCTCTCCAATCGCAAGAAGCGATGCCTCAGCAGAAGACAAAGGTTAATGCATTCCGCATAATCGTAGAGCTCATGCTTGTAAACGGTAAGACGTGGAGCTCTCGAGAATGGTTTGGGAAGCCCTTCACTATCGAACAAGTCCTGTAAGTAGTACTCGATGCCCCGCTGCAAAGCGCGTTCACAACCATCATGGCTGGCCAGCCCCTGAATCTTCGCGAGCGCTTTCATGACAAAGCAGGTATGAAAATGATCGACAAAGTCTCGCACCCCATCCGCGGCATATCGCCATGAGCCATCGGGGCTTTGATTCTCCAGGACAAAATTCAGATTACGTTCCGCTCGCCTCCAATACGTGTCGTTGTTAAAAACCTGAGACGCGCTGGTAAGTAAAAAGGCCCGGTAGGCGGCGGCATTTATCACTCCACCGGTATCGTCTGGAGTGTAGGAACAGCGGCTGGCATTGGGGCCGACGTCAAAATCCTTAATATCATTGCAGACGTGCTGGACGATGGAGTGAAGAATCTCGAGCCATTCCTCGCGGGGATCGATCTGGTAGAGCTGAAGGAAAGCTTCATACACATACGGCGTAGTGGTAATCAATGGCGTGCCCTCTTTGACCGTTCCGCCACGAGTGATCCAATCGAAGGGATAACCCCAGCAGTAATCCGCGAAGCGCGGACAGCGGGTGGACTTCAGTACCTCCAGAAAATGCACTGCGCGTTCGAAGTAACGAGAATCCTGCGTCGCCTGATAGAGGAAAGTAAACCCCATGGCGTAATGCGCGTCGGCGATGGGCAACCGGATGCGATGATGGAACAGTCGCCGCGCATGAGGAACGAAAGCTTCGCAGAAGATCATGGGAGCTACCGCGGCGGCTCCCGCGAAACGCGAACTATAGTAAAGCGACTTCGCTCGCCGGCCAGCGGCGCCAGCAAAGAAGCTCTGATGGTCCCATGACGTTTCGCCGTAGCGGGACAACCATTGGGCGAAGTTTGTCAGCACGGTGGACACGCCGGCATCTCGATGGCCCGGCTGCATAGTGCTCGACTCATCCG
>QHBL01000030.1 GCA_003244125.1 Chthoniobacterales bacterium | reverse complement strand
CCGCGGAATTGCAGTTGCACCCGCACCTTGTTGCCTTTGTCGAGGAATTCTTCGCCGTGGCGAATCTTCGTCATGTAATCGTGATCGTCGATATTGACGCGGAATTTGATTTCCTTCAGTCGCGTGCCCGATGAACGCCGGTCTTTCTCCTGTTTCGAGAGATCGTAGCGGAATTTCCCGATGGCCACGATTTTGCACACGGGCGGATTGGCCGTAGGCGCGACTTCGACCAGGTCGAGACCAAGACTGTCGGCGCGCCGCAACGCGTCGGAGAGCTTCATCACGCCGAGTTGTTCGCCCGTCGCTCCCACGATCACGCGCACCTCACGGGCGCGGATGCGGCCATTTACACGAAATTGCTGTTGCAGAGAAAGACTCCTCCAGAGGCAACGGGAGTGCGCCGTCGCGACATCATGATTTCAATAGGTGAATCCGTCAGCACTGAGACGCAAAAATGGCACACTCAAACGTGCACGCCGTGGCGACGAGCACGGCGAAGAGTTCGCGCAGCAGCGAACGCCGAAACGGATTCTGGATAAGGATGGTTCAGTCGCAAAATGGAAACTAAAGAACTTAGTCAGCAAACACTGCACCGAAGTCAAATTGAATATTCAAATTGGGCTCGCCACCGCGAGATCGTGTCGCATTACCGCGACGGCGGATCTCCGAAGTGCGCTTTGTGCGATGCGTAGAAGTCCGCGTCCTCAAGCATCGAGTCGATAGTCGCCGCAATTGGCTCAAGTTTAACTACGCCGGAAAAAACTGCGCGGTCGCCGATTTCGGTGTCGACGACAAGCGTCGGCCGCTGCGTCACCCGAAGCGACTGCCATTCCGCCGTGCTGGCGCGCACGCGTTTTTCAGTTTCCGCAGAACGCGCCAGCTCCACCAGTTGCTGCTCGTTAATCCCGCACGCTTGCGCCACGATCGCAGCCGCGACTTCGATCTCGCGAATGCGCGGCGCGCCTTCCCGCAGTGTGGCGTTGGCTAGAGCGAGACGCGCGCGGTCATCCGTCACGCCCAGCGCCCGCGCAGCTTCGGCCACGAGATTAGGTGCGAGATATTCCGATAACACCGGCTCATACCAGTCGCTGCGCAGCATGAATGGAGCGCGATTCATCACCCCGCTGCGTCGATAGAACCACTCCCCTTGGGCGCGCGACTTGGGCAAACCAGCCGCATCCATGAGCGCGATCTTCCAGTCGAGTCTTACGCGCTCGGAATATCGGCGCTTTAGTTCAGCCCACGTTGGCTCGGCCCAAAAGCACCAGGAAGAAACGACGTCGAGATAATTTGTGACGGAAACTTGCACGCCTTCAGCATTGCCGAAGACGCGCGAAAAAGAAACTGCCGTCATGTCGAGCGAAGTGGAGGGATCCCGTGGCGGGACCTCAACGGAAACGTCGCGGTATTCTTCGACTCCGCGTCGCTCGCGCAGGATGACAGCGGTTCGCGCGCATTTTTTCCCTCGCGCAATCCGCTAAGGTGAGACACTCCCCTCCAGAGAAGGGCAACAGTCGCTCCTTCATCACGTGACGATGGAACTAAATCACCTCCTGCTTTTCACTGCGGTGGCTTCCTCGCTGCTCGTGATCTGGCAAAGCTTCCGCGCCCGCAACCCGCGCGTGCGGCTCGCCGCCGCAAGCGTGCTCGTCGCTTCCGCCGCGGCGTGGTTTGTGGCGCGATCACTCGCCGGCTGGATCGCTCTCGGCGCCTGGTGCGCGTTCCTTCTCGTGCCGGCGTGGCGGCGTCATCGATTCCGCGCCGCGCGCGACCCATCATATCGCGCGCCCAGACCTTCGCTCACCGTCTCGCCGGTTGTTCTCACATTGATCGTTCTGAACACCGCCGCCTTTCTCGCTGAGCTTCTCTTTGGCGGACCGACCAACCCGCGCACGCTCAATCGTCTCGGTTGGCTCGACACCGATTGGGTGCTCTTCGCCCATCAATACTGGCGCATGTTCACGGCGCTGTTTCTTCACTACGGCGCGCTGCATCTCATCGTCAACATGTTCGCGCTGCTCATCCTCGGCCCGGCCCTCGAGCGGCAAATCGGGCGCGTCGCCTTCGCCGCCTGCTATTTGCTTTCCGGTCTCGGCTCGAGCATCACCGTGGTCCTGCTGGCGAAGTGGCGCGCGCATCTCGCCGTGCAATTAGTGGGCGCTTCCGGTTGCATCATGGGCGTTGTCGGCGCCTGGGCCGGATTTCTTTTGCGCAATCGCCACGCGCCGCTCGCGTCACAGCGCTTGCGCAATATTTGCGTGATTGTGCTGCTTCAGGTCGCGTTCGATCTCATCACTCCGCGCGTGAGCATGTCGGCCCATTTGGGCGGACTCGTTTCCGGTTTTTTCATCGGACTTGTTTTGCCTTTGTCGCGCCGCGCTGCCGCTGCGGCCGTCTCATAGCTAAACCGTTCCGCCGTCGCGCTNNGCTGGTCTGCTTCCTGCTTTAGACCTTCCCGCACTTCTCCTTATCAACCACACTATGGCAAATTTCATTCTACGGCTCGTTAGCGGAGCGACGTTGTTCTTCGCCGGCAGCCTTCTCTTATCGGCGCAAAGCGCGAGCTCGCCCGCCCCTGCCGGCAGCAGCGCGACGAGCGCCATCACCGCGCCTCCGCCGGCAACGACGAGCCCGGCTCCGCTCTCCACCGCCACCAGCACCACTCCGCCAATGACGGTGGTGCAAGCGACCGGCGGCACCGCTGCGCCGGCGACACCGACTACGAGCACGACCAACACCACCAACACGGCCACGAGCCCGGCTCCCGATTCGGCCGTGGAAAGTGGTGGTGTCGGCGTGCGTGAGTTTCAAGG
>QHBL01000031.1 GCA_003244125.1 Chthoniobacterales bacterium | reverse complement strand
GCGGCGAGACGAAACAGAAGCTGAATCGCCCGTGCGCGAGCTGCTCGTGCGCTTGATGCGGGGCGAAGATTTGTCGCGGCAGGATGCGGCTCAGCTATTCGGCGCCGCGATGGACGAGCGCGCCACAGATGCTCAGATCGGCGCCGCGCTCGTGGCTCTAGCCATCAAAGGCGAAACCGCCAATGAACTTACCGGGATGGCCGAGGCGATGCGTGCTCGCGCGGTGCGAATTCATTGCCGTCATTCCCGCTTCATCGACACCGCAGGAACAGGATCGAGCTACGCCAAAACGTTCAACATCTCGACCGCGGCAGCATTCGTCTGCGCGGGCGCGGGATTACCTGTGGCGAAGCATGGAAGCCGAGCTGCAACCAGCTTATCCGGCAGCGCTGATGTATTGTCGGAACTCGGCGTTAACGTGCAAGTGGAAGCAGCCGTTTCTGAAGAATGTCTCAACGACGAGGGCATTTGCTTTCTCTTCGCGCCACTTTATCACCGCGCGACGAAGCGTGTCGCAACCATCCGTCGCCAGCTCGGCGTTCACACGACATTTAATCTGCTCGGTCCACTTACGAATCCCGCCGGAGCACCGTGTCAGTTGATCGGGGTGTGGCACGAGGCGTTGCTCGAGCCGCTCGCGCATGCGCTGATTGCGCTCGGGACAGACCACGCCTGGGTCGTCCACGGCGCCGACGGACTTGACGAAATTACGACCGGCGCGAGGACCAAAGTCGCCGAGGCACGCGGTGGAAATGTTCGGATCTTCGAGGTTGCTCCTGATGACTTCGGCGTGCCGCGTTCTGATTCATTGGAGCAACTGCGCGGCGGCACCGCGCGCGCGAATGCGAACCTGATCCGTGCCGTGTTTAGCGATGAAACCGGAGCGACACTCGTCCTTGCGCGCGATCTCATCATCGCAAACGCCGCCGCCGCGATCTTCGTCGGCGGTTTGGAAGACGATTTGCGCAGCGCGGCCGAGCGGGCGCGCGACAGCATCCAATCTGGAGCAGCGCGCCGAAAGCTTAACGCGCTTGTCCAGCGGTCGAAGGGAGCGCCTGTAATCGCGTGAGCATCCTTGAGGAGATCGTCGCGAGTCGTCGCGCCCACCTCGCAGCGAGCCGCACTGCTGCTCATGCAGCGACGCTTGCCCGCGCCGCCGAACAAATGCGCGCCATCGCGATACCTCATCGGCTTCGCAGCGCGTTGATACGAGACAATTGCGTGAACATCATCGGCGAATACAAACGCGGTTCGCCATCGGCCGGGGTCATAAACGAAATAGCCGATCCAGCTGATGTAGCCGCGAAGTACGAATCTGCTGGAGCCTGTGCTATTTCCGTCGTCACCGAATCGCGATTCTTCGGTGGTTCACTTCGCGACCTGCGACTAATCCGCTCTACAAGTTCGCTGCCGATTCTGCGCAAGGACTTCATTGTTGATGAATACCAGATCAACGAAGCCGTCGTTGCCGGTGCGGACGCGGTGCTCTTGATCGTCGCCGCACTTTCAAACCAAGAACTGCGCCGCCTCCACGCTCGTGCTGAAGAACTCGCGGTCGATGCGCTTGTCGAGGTGCATACGCGTGAAGAGCTCGACCGAGCATTGAGCTGCGGATCGAAGCTACTCGGGGTAAACAATCGCGATCTACACACCTTTGTCACATCGATCGATACTTCGATCGAGCTGGCCCCGTTCGCGCCCGCAGACGTGACGCTGGTCAGTGAGAGCGGCATCTCGAGGGCGAGCCAGATCGCGCAACTGCTCCGATGTGGATTTCGCGGGTTTTTGATCGGGGAATCGTTGATGCGTTCGCCCGATCCGGGAGAATTGATTCGATCCTTTCAATGTGCAGCTAACGAGGGGTGGCCTCATGCTTGAACAAGGGCCGTTGCTAAAGGTGTGCGGCGTTACCAATCCTGCGGACGCAATCATGTGCGCGGAACGCGGAGTGCAGATGATCGGGCTCAACTTCGCCTGCGAAAGCCAGCGTTACGTTGAGCGTGAGGCCGCAGCTGAAATCATCAGAGCGGTTCGTGCTGCATCTCGCGCCGTGCGATTTGTTGGCGTTTTCGTAAATGAACAACTGGAACTGGTCTCTTCGCTCGCTCAAGAGCTCACGCTCGACGCAATTCAGTTACACGGAAACGAATCACCGGAGTACGCACGCGCCCTCAGGCCCATGTTTCTGATAAAGGCATTCCGTGTTGGTCCACAATACGATGAGTCTCTGGCGGCCAATTATCCGAGTAACGCAATTCTGCTCGATTCGTGGAATGCGAAATTCCGCGGCGGAACCGGAGAAACGTTCGATTGGTCCGTGGCCCGATCGTTACGTCCTCGTGTGAGCCAGCTGATCCTGGCCGGCGGCTTGACTGCTCACAATGTCCGCGCAGCGATTCCAGTTGTCCGCCCGTACGCAATCGATGTGTGTAGTGGCGTCGAAGACTCTCCGGGGCGCAAGAGTCGCGAGAAACTCTGCGCTTTGCTCGAAGCACTACGTGAGACACCGGCGATATCGCCATGAAAACATTCCGCTCCGAACCGGACGCACGGGGCTTCTGGGGAAAATACGGCGGTCGCTTTGTGGCCGAAACACTTATCGCTCCGCTGCAAGAACTCACAGCGGAGTTCCGCCGGGCCAAGCGTGATCCTGTTTTCCAGCAACAACTCAGAACATTGCAGCGGGATTATGCCGGGCGTCCCACACCGCTTGGCTTCGCTCAGCGGCTCACGGAGCATGCCGGCGGCGCGCGCATTTTCCTGAAGCGCGAAGACCTGCTCCACACCGGGGCGCACAAAATCAACAACGCGCTCGGCCAGGGGTTGCTCGCCAAGCGGATGGGCAAGCCGCGTGTCATCGCCGAAACGGGCGCCGGGCAGCACGGTGTCGCCAGCGCGACGGTCTGCGCGATGCTCGGCCTCGAATGCATCGTCTACATGGGCGAGATCGACATCGCGCGGCAGTCGCTCAACGTCTTCCGCATGAAGCTGCTCGGTGCGACGGTTGTTCCCGTGAGCAGCGGCTCTCGCACGCTGAAGGACTCGCTCAATGAGGCGATCCGCGACTGGGTGACGAATGTGCAACATACCTACTACCACATCGGCACGGTGGCGGGGATGCATCCGTACCCGATGATCGTGCGCGATTTCCAGGCGATCATCGGGCAGGAGGCCCGCGCGCAACTGCTCGCGCAGGCGGGGAAACTGCCCGATGTCGTGCTCGCATGCGTCGGCGGCGGCTCGAACGCAATGGGCATGTTCCACGCCTTCGTGCCGGACACGAATGTGCGACTGATCGGCGTCGAGGCGGCGGGCGAGGGGATCGAGACGGGCAGGCACGCGGCGAGCATCGTCGCCGGGCGCGTCGGCGTGCTGCACGGCTCGCGGACGTACGTCATCCAGGATGCGGACGGCCAGATCATGGAGACGCACTCGATCTCGGCGGGCCTCGACTATCCCGGTGTCGGCCCCGAACTCGCCTGGCTCGCGGACGCCGACCACGCGCAGTACGTCGGCATCACGGACGCCGAAGCGCTGGCCGCCTTGCAGACGCTCTCGCAGGCCGAGGGGATCATCCCCGCGCTCGAATCGTCGCATGCTATCGCGCATGCCGTGAAGATCGCGCCGACGATGCCGAAAGACGCGATCATCGCCGTCTGCCTCTCCGGTCGCGGCGATAAGGACATGGAGACGGTTGCGAACGCGATGGGACTTTCCCTATCCCCGTAGGGGTGAACCGGACATCGGCACAGTCGCTGATGCGCTGGATGTAGATTCCCCATGCATGTGGGGGTAGAGGAGACGATGATGAACGGGATCGCCCGCATTAGGGCGGCGTTCGATCAGGCGGAGGGGGAGGGGCGACCCGCGTTCATCCCGTACATCACGGTCGGCCATCCCGACCGGGAGACGGTCGCGGCGGTTGTCCCGGCGCTGATCACGGCGGGCGCGGACATCGTCGAACTGGGCGTGCCCTTCTCCGACCCGCTGGCGGACGGCGTCGTCATCCAGCGCAGCACGCAGGCCGCGCTCGCGAACGGCGTGACGCTCGATGTCTGCCTCGACGACGTGTGGAAACTGCGGAAGGCGGGTGTCACGGCGCCAATCGTCTTCCTCGGGTATACGAACCCGATTGCCCAGAAGGGCGAGGAGGCATTCGCCGCACTGTGTGAGAAAGCAGGGGTGGATGGCGTGATCGTTGCCGATCTCCCACCTGAGGAGGCGGGCGACCTCCGCGCCGCCTGCGACCGGCGCGGCGTCGCAGTGATCGCGATGCTCGCGCCGACCAGTACGGAGAAGCGCATCGCGCAGGTTGCGGCGTTGGCGACGGGTTTCGTCTACTGCGTCGGACTGACGGGCGTGACGGGGGCGCGGGATGCCCTCGCGACCGATCTGCATGGCTATTTGGATCGCGTGCAGCAGCAGGTCTCGATTCCGATTGCCGTCGGCTTCGGCATCTCGCGCCCGGAGCATGTCGCGTCGGTCGGCGCGATGGCGGACGGCGTGATCGTTGGCAGCGCGCTCGTGCAACGGCTCGATGACCTGCCCCCGGCGGAACGCGCATCCGGCGCCGCCGACTTTGTGCGCTGGCTGAACGGAGCAATGAGCAATGAGCAATGAGCAATGAGTGGCGGGCGTGGAACACTCATTGCTCGTCACTCATTGCTCATTGCTGAAGCGAACGGAGTGAGCGCATGATCGTCCTGATTGATAACTACGATTCGTTCACCTACAACCTCGTCCAGTATCTCTGCGAACTCGGCGCGGATGTGACGGTCGTGCGCAACGATGCGGCGACGGTGGCGGAGATCGTCGCGATGGCGCCGG
>QHBL01000151.1 GCA_003244125.1 Chthoniobacterales bacterium | reverse complement strand
CTGATCCACGGACGCTGACGCCCAAGGTGTGCCCATTCGTCGGCGCGCCTTGTCTTCAACCGTTCGTTTGGATCAATGAAAACAAATTACCTTTTACTACTCAGTCTATTTCTAATCTCGCTCGCACGAGCAGAGCATCACGATGCTTCGCTCGAGGGCGGAACTTCATCTCAGCGACTCTCGCTCGACGAAGTTACTGCCGCGGTTCTCGCGAACAATCCGGCGATCAAGCAAGCCGTCGCTCAATGGGACGCGAAGAAGAAGCGCATCACGCAGGAAGCAGCGTGGGATGATTTAAGAGTCAGCGGGATGTCGCGAACGTCGCGTTTCGTGAACGTCCCGCCCAACGCTTTCACCGATGAGTTGGTGTCCATCGAGCAGACGATCCCGATCTCTGGAAAGAACCGCTCACGTGCGCGCATCGCTGCCGCAGAAGCGATTGCCACTTATGAAAACGTGCGGCGTCAACAACTCGACGCCGTGACCAAAGCACGTGTCGCGTATTTCAAACTCGCGAACGCTTATGCGCAAATAGAACTCAACGACAAGAACCTCGTCTCCCTTCGACAAATCGCGGAGATCGGCCGCTCGAAGTATCAAGTCGGAACGCAGACAGCGGCCGACGTGCTGATCGCCGAAACCGAAGCGAGCAGGCTTCTGGAAGCGCGGCGCGATTTGGAGAACACCGTTGCCGCTTCGCAGTCACAGCTCAACGTGCTGATGAACCGCGACGCGTTCACGCCAATCGGCGTCCCTGTTCCCGTTGATGTGCGTGCGATGACAACGCGCGTCGATCGCTTGCGCGCTCTTCTTCTTAGTCGGCGGCCTGAGGTGCTTAGCGCGAGCGCTCGGTTGAACGCGCAACAATCAACCGTCGAACTCGCGCGGCGTGCCTGGATTCCTGATCCGTCCGTGACTGTTCAGGGGCAGCGCTACAACAGCGCGTCGCAAGGCGTGAGCGAAGTCGACGCAGGGATTTCGTTCAGTGTTCCGTGGACGAATTACCGCAAGTACAGCGCTGCGGTTGGAGAAGCGAAGAGCAACCTTGCAGCCGCGCAGCAAGAGCTTGAACGCACGCAGTCAGAATCAGTTGGTGCGTTGCGCGAGGCACTGCAAAAGGCAGAGACAGCCCATCATCACGTCGAGCTGTTTCGCGACAAATTGATCCCGGAAGCGCGGCAAGCATTCGAGGCGAGTCAGTTCGCCTACGAAGCCGGCAAGTCTGGGTTCACCGAGTGGATCGGAGCGCAGCGGAGCCTTCGTGACCTGGAGGCAATGGGCCGTGAACACCTGGCCAACTACCAAAGCGCACTGGCTGAACTCGAGTCAGTCGTCGGCGCTAATCTCGGAATCTTCGGTTCAAAACAGAAAGACTCAAAATGAAGATCGCACTCACAAGTTTGCTGCTGGTCGCGCTGCTGATTGCTGCCGCCGGCTGTCATCAACAAGCCGGCAAAGGCAAACCCGCCGACGTCGATTACTACACCTGCACGATGCACCCATCCGTGCATCAGGATGCTCCAGGGAAGTGCCCCATCTGCGGAATGGAGCTCGTGCCGGTGAAGAAGAAAGACGCCGGCAGTTCGGCAACACCGCTGACGGATGCACGCAGCTCTGCTCCCGGCCAACCATCTGAGTTCGTTGTTCCAGTGGAACGCCAACAACAGATCGGCGTCACGTATGCGACGGTCGAGCGCACTCCGTTGCATCACAGCATTCGCGCAGTTGGAATGGTGGAGGCCGATCTCCAGCGGCATTGGGCCTTCGTTGCGCGCGTGGACGGATACGTGCAGCAGATGTTTGTCACTTCTCCCGGTGAAGTAGTGGAGAAGGACGCGCCGCTCATCTCGATCTACAGCCCCGATCTCATCACGACCGAGCGTGAGTTCGTGATGCTGCTGCGGATGCGCGATGAAGCGAAGACCTCGGATGCGCGGCGCGGGCCGGAACGTCTGATTGCGGCGGCGAAGTCGCGCCTCGAACAATGGAACGTCACGCCCGATCAGATTGCGAAGCTAGAGCATGATCGGGCGCCTAACGAGACGCTCATCTTGCGCTCACCCTTCCGCGGCGTTGTGCAGGAAGTGCCGGCTCATCAGGGAGTAAACGTGAAAGTCGGCGATCACCTCGTGGACGTCGCCGATCTCTCGCTCGTCTGGGTGTGGGCGGAGTTCTACGAGAACGAGCTCTCGATGCTCAAACAGGGCCAAAAGCTCGAGGTAACGACGAAGGTTTATCCGGGTGAAAAATTCGAGGGACAGATTGCCGTCATCAATCCATTCCTCGACTCAGCGAAGCGGACTGCCCGCGTTCGCATCGACATCGCGAATCCCGATTACAAGCTCCAGCCCGGCATGTACGCGAACGCGGAGCTGGGGATGAACATGGGCGAAGGCCTAACGATTCCTAGCGGCGCGGTCATGCCGACTGGCACCCGCAGCATCGTGTTCGTCGATAAAGGCGCGGGTAAACTGGAACCGCGCATCGTGCAACTCGGACAGCAGTATGACGATCGCTTCGAAGTGAAATCAGGCGTCGCGGAAGGCGACCGCGTCGTTGCAAGCGCCAACTTCCTCATCGACGCAGAATCGAAGGTGCAAGGCGCGCTCAAAGATTTCGAGCCGCCGGTGAAAACTGCGGCTGAGGCCAATAGATGATCGAGCGCCTCATCGAAGCGAGCGCGAGGAATAAGTTCCTCGTCTTCATCGTCACGATCTTCGCGCTCGCGGCGGGCATCTACGGAATCTATCGCGTGCCGCTCGATGCGATTCCGGACGTGAGCGATGTGCAGGTCATCGTCTACACGGATTGGGAAGGCCGTTCGCCCGATCTGATTGAAGACCAGATCACCTATCCGATCTCATCACTCTTCATCGCGGCGCCCAAAGTGAAGTTCGTTCGTGGCGAGTCGATGTTCGGGAAGTCATTCGTTTACGTCATCTTCGAGGACGGCACAGACATCTATTGGGCGCGCTCGCGCGTGATTGAGTATCTGAATTCACTGCGCGGTAATCTCCCCGGAGGCGCGAATCCAGTCATCGGCCCAGACGCAACTGGAGTAGGCTGGGTTTACGAGTACGCACTCGTCGATGAGACGGGAAAGCATGATCTCTCGCAGCTTCGCTCGCTCCAGGATTGGAATCTACGCTACGCGCTCGCGTCGGTGAAAGGCGTCGCCGAAGTGGCGTCACTCGGCGGGTTCGTGAAGCAGTATCAGATCGATTTGGATCCGAACGCGCTCGTCGCCTACAAGATCCCGCTCAGCGAAATCGTTGCGCGCGTCAAAGCGAGCAATGGCGATGTCGGCGGCAAGACGTTCGAGGTCGCGACGACCGAGTATTACGTGCGCGGTCGCGGTTACATCAAGAGCATCGCCGACATCGAAAATATCGTGCTCAAAGTGGAGAACGGCACGCCGGTTTACGTGAAGAATGTCGGCACCGTCCATCTTGGCGCAGACCTGCGGCGCGGCGTTGCGGAACTGGATGGCAAAGGTGAAACGGTCGGCGGTATCATCGTCATGCGTTACGGGGAGAACGCGCTCAAGGTCATCAGCGGCATTAAGAAGAAGCTGGAGGAAATTCGTCCTTCATTGCCGTCCGGCGTCCGCATTGTTCCGACGTACGACCGCAGCGATTTGATCAACCGATCCATCGCCACGCTGCGCGAAAAACTGATCGAGGAGATGATCGTCGTCGCCCTCGTCTGCCTCGTCTTCCTCTGGCACGTCCGTTCGGCGCTGGTCGCGATCATCACGCTCCCGATTGCGATCATCCTCGCCTTCATTCCGATGCAGTTCATGCATCTGACGAGCAACATCATGTCGTTAGGCGGCATCGCGATCGCCATCGGCGCAATGGTCGATGCAGCCATTATCATGATCGAGAACGCGCACAAGGCGCTGGAGAACTTTCGCGACGAGCACGGGCGCGAGCCAGACAATCGTGAGCGAGCCGGCGTCATCATCGCTGCCGCAAAAACGGTCGGCCGACCGCTCTTTTTCTCACTCCTGGTCATTACCGTCAGCTTCACCCCGATCTTTTCGCTGACCGCGCAGGAGGGTCGCTTGTTTCGGCCGCTCGCGTTCACGAAAACGTTTTCGATGTTCTTCGCCGCGCTGCTCGGCATCACACTCGTGCCGGTCCTGATGACGCTGCTCATTCGCGGCAAAATCAAACCCGAGGCGAAGAACCCGATCAATCGGTTACTCGTTGCCGGTTATCGACCGCTGGTCGATTTCGTGTTGCGTTTCCGATGGCTCACAATCGTGTGCGCTTTGCTGGTTCTCGCCGCGACCGCATTCCCATTCCTGCGGCTAGGCAAAGAGTTCATGCCGCCGCTGAACGAAGGCACGTTGCTTTACATGCCTACTGCCGTTCCCGGCATGTCGATCACCGAGGCGACGCGCGTGTTGCAGGTTCAGGATCGGCAACTGAGACAAATTCCAGAAGTCGTCACCGTTTTCGGGAAGGCCGGGCAGGCCGAGACGCCGACCGATCCCGCGCCGCTCTCGATGTTCGAGACGATCCTGACCTTCAAGCCATTCGATCAATGGCGCCCGGGCATGACGTGGGAAAAGCTGATCGCGGAGATCAACGCGAACATCAAAACGCCCGGCATGGCGAACATCTTCTGGATGCCGATTCAGACACGCACCGAAATGCTGACGACTGGTTTTCGCAGCGCCGTCGGCGTGAAAGTTTTCGGACCCGATCTCGGCAGCATTCAGCAGACGGCGGTGCAGATTGAAAAGGCGCTCGCCGGTTTCCCGGACACTCGCGGTGCCTTCGCTGAACGTCCGATCGGCGGCTTCTTTCTCGACTTTACCGTCAATCGCGAAGCCGCGGCGCGCTATGGCCTCACCGTCGGGGACGTGAACGACGTGATCGAAACCGCGATCGGCGGGAAGACGATCACGACCACTGTAGAAGGTCGCGAGCGCTACTCGGTGAACGCGCGTTACGCGCGAGATTTCCGCCAGGACCTGCAAGCGCTCAAACGAGTGCTCGTGCCGACACCCGCTGGCGCGCAGGTGCCGATGGAGCTGCTCGCGGACATCAGTTACAACACCGGCCCGCCATCCATCCGGA
>QHBL01000292.1 GCA_003244125.1 Chthoniobacterales bacterium | reverse complement strand
GCCGGGATGGATTTCACTTTTCTCTTCGATCCCGCTCGCGAACTTTTCGCGATCGGTTTCAATGCCAGCGAAGGCCGGCGCGACCTCAGTTTCTACGATCTGTTAGCTTCGGAAGCGCGGCTTTGCAGTTATGTCGCCATCGCGCAGGGCCAGGTGCCGCAGGAGCACTGGTTCTCGTTAGGCCGGCTCCTGGTTGCGCCGCGCGGCGAGCCGGTCCTGGTCTCGTGGAGCGGCTCGATGTTCGAATATTTGATGCCGCTCCTGGTTATGCCCGGCTACGACGGCACGCTGCTCGATCGCGCCTGCGAAGCGGCCGTCCGTCTGCAAATCGAATACGGCAATTCGCGCGATGTCGCCTGGGGCATTTCGGAATCGGGTTTCAATCAAACCGACGTGCATTCGAATTATCAATACCGCGCCTTTGGTGTGCCGGGTCTGGGATTGAAGCGCGGGCTGGCGGAAGATCTGGTCATCGCGCCTTATGCCACTGTGATGGCGTTGATGGTCGCGCCGCGGCCGGCCTGCGAAAATTTGCAGCGCCTTGCCCATGAAGGACGCGAAGGCGCCTACGGATTTTTCGAAGCGGTCGATTACACGCCCTCGCGTCTTCCGCCTAACGAATCGAGCGCCACCGTCAAATCCTACATGGCTCATCATCAGGGGATGAGTCTGCTTTCGCTTCTTTCGTTCCTGCGCGAGCGGCCGATGCAGCGCCGTTTCATCTCGCGTCCCTTGCTCAAGGCCGCCGAGTTATTGTTGCAGGAGCGGCTGCCGAAAACCGAAGCGAGCGTGTTGCCTGAAGACCTCGAGCTGGAAGAAATGCGCCCGCGTTTCGCCGAAGGCGAAGACGTCATGCGCGTTTTCAAAGGGCCGACCACGCGCACGCCGGAGATCCATCTGCTTTCCAACGGCCGCTACCATGTCGCGATTAGCAATGCGGGCGGCGGTTACAGTCGCTGGCGCGATCTCGCGGTCACGCGCTGGCGCGAGGATGCGACTCGCGATTGCTGGGGCGCGTTTATTTACCTGCGTGATGTGAGGACGGGAGATTTCTGGTCCGCCGCGCATCAACCGACCTTGCGTGCGACGAAAAATTACGAAGCGATTTTCACCCAGGCCCGGGCGGAATTTCGCGAGCGCCAGAACGGCCTCGAGATGCACACCGAACTCTGCGTCTCGCCCGAGGACGACGTCGAGATGCGGCGCATCACCCTGACGAATCATTCCGCAAGCGTGCGCATGATTGAATTGACCAGCTACGCCGAAGTGGTGCTGGCCGCACAAGGCGCGGACGAAGCACACCCGGCTTTCAGTAATCTGTTTGTCCAAACCGAATTTGTCAGCGCCGCGGCCGCGATTCTTTGTACTCGCCGCGCACGCACCGCGGAAGAAAAACCACCGTGGCTGCTGCATCTGCTCGTCGGCCAGGGCGGAACGCAAGGCGAGATCTCGTGCGAAACCGATCGCGCGCGATTCGTTGGCCGTGGCGGGACACTCGTTGGTCCTGCTGCGATGCAAAAGATCGGGCCGCTCTCTAATACCGCCGGCTCCGTGCTCGATCCCATCATCTCGTTGCGTCGCACGGTCACTCTGCAACCGGACGAAATCGCCGTGCTCGATTTCGTCATCGGCGCGGCCGAAACGCGCGAAACCGCCGACGCGTTGGTGGAAAAATATCAGCACTTCNNCCGCATGGCCGATCGCGCGTTTGATCTCGCCTGGACCCACAGCCAGGTTACGTTGCGCCAGCTCAACGCGAGTGAAGCCGAAGCACAGCTTTACGCCCGTCTCGCGGGTGCGCTGATTTTTGCCGACCCTGCCCGACGCGCCACGCCCGGCATCCTGCTCGACAATCGCCGCGGGCAAAGCGGGCTATGGACTTACGGCATTTCGGGCGACACGCCGCTCGTTTTGCTGCGCATCACTGATCGGGAAAAAATCGAGATCGTGCAACAACTCGTGCAGGCGCACTCCTACTGGCGCGCGAAAGGCCTGGCGGTCGAGCTGGTGATTCTGAACGAAGACGTTTCGGTTTACCGCCAGGACTTGCAGGACGAGATCACGGCCCTGATCGCTTCCGGCAATGAAGCGCAAATGCTCGATAAACCGGGCGGCATTTTCGTTAGGCGGCTGGAACAAATTCCAAATGACGATCGCGTCCTCTTGCAAGCGGCCGCGCGCGTCGTGCTCGATGACGACCACGGCTCGTTAGCCGAACAACTCGAACAGCGGAGCGTGCTCGAGCGATTGGTGCCGGCGTTGACGCCAACTCGTCCCGCCCGAACCGAATTGTCCACTCCGCCACCCGCGCGCGATTTGATTTTTGGCAACGGCCTCGGCGGTTTCACACCCGATGGTCACGAGTACGTCAGCACGTTATCGCCCGGCCAGGCGACGCCCGCGCCGTGGGTCAATGTGCTGGCGAATCCCTCCTTCGGCACCGTCGTTTCGGAAAGCGGAAGCGCTTACACCTGGTTTGAGAACGCGCATGAATTCCGGCTCACTCCGTGGCATAACGATCCCGTCCAGGACACGAGCGGCGAAGCGTTTTATATCCGCGACGAAGAGACCGGCCAAGTCTGGTCGCCCATGCCGGGGCCGGCGCGCGGTGCGACGCCTTATGTCGTCAGACACGGTTTTGGTTACACCGTTTTCGAGCATACCGAGCACGGCATTGTCTCCGAGCTATGGGTCTATGTCGCGATGGATGCGCCGGTCAAACTAACGAATCTTAAGTTGCGCAATATCTCCGGCGGCCCGCGTCGTTTATCCGTCACTGGTTATTGCGAATGGGTGCTGGGCGATCTGCGCCACAAGACGCTGCTCAATGTCCAGACCGAAGTGGACCTGAAGACGGGCGCATTGCTCGCGCGCAATTTTTACAACACCGAGTTTCCCGATCGCATCGTCTTCCTTGATGTAAACGAACCGGCGCGCACCCTCACCGGTGATCGCAAGGAATTTCTCGGTCGCAACGGAAACCTCGCGCAACCGGCGGCGCTCAAGCGAGCGCGACTTTCCGGCAAAGCCGGCGCGGGGCTTGATCCGTGCGGCGCGTTGCAGGTCGTTTTCGATCTCGCAGATGGGCACGAGCGCGAGACCAGTTTTCGTCTCGGCGTCGGTCGAAGCATGAACGAGGTGCACGATCTGGTGCTGCGCTTTCGCAATACCGATGCCAGAGAGGTCGCGCTCGCGGCGGTTCACGAATTTTGGAATCGCACCCTCGGCGCGGTCAACGTCGATACCCCCGATCCCGCGGTCAATGCGATGGCCAACGGTTGGCTGCTCTACCAAACGTTAGGCTGCCGGCTCTGGGGACGGACCGGCTTCTACCAATCTGGCGGCGCATACGGTTTCCGCGATCAATTGCAGGATGTGATGGCGCTGGTGCACGCCGAGCCGGCCCTGACTCGCGAGCATCTGCTCCGCGCCGCAGCCCACCAATTTCGCGAAGGCGACGTGCAACATTGGTGGCATCCGCCGTCCGGTCGCGGAGTGCGCACGCATTTTTCCGACGACTATTTGTGGCTGGCCTACGTCACCTGTCGCTACGTCAACTGCGTCGCGGATCGCGGCGTTCTCGATGAGCAGATTCCTTTTCTGGAAGGGCGTCCGGTCATGCCGGAAGAGGAAGCGTATTACGATCTGCCGAGCCGCTCGCAGGAATCGGCTACGCTCTACGACCACTGCGTGCGCGCGATCGAGCACGGCTTGAAATTCGGCGAGCACGGCCTGCCCTTGATCGGTTCCGGCGATTGGAACGACGGCATGAACAAGGTCGGAAACGAAGGGCGCGGCGAAAGTGTCTGGCTCGCTTTTTTCCTCTACGACGTGCTCACGCAATTCGCCGCCCTGGCGCAGGCGAGAGAGGACACAACCTTCGCCGAACATTGCCTCGCGGAAGCGAAAAAATTGCAAAAAAATATCGAAACCAACGCGTGGGACGGCGAGTGGTATCGGCGCGCCTACTTCGACAACGGCGAGCCGCTCGGATCGAAAACGAATCCCGAATGTCAGATCGATTCGCTGCCGCAAAGCTGGTCCGTCATCAGCCGCGCCGGCGACCCCGCGCGCTCACGCCAGGCGCTCGAAGCAGTGAACGCCCGCCTGGTTCGCCGAGACGCAAAACTGATCGAGCTCTTCACCCCACCCTTCGACAAATCCGCGCTTAATCCAGGTTACATCAAAGGCTACATCCCGGGCGTGCGCGAGAACGGCGGCCAGTACACGCATGCCGCGGTGTGGGTGGCGATGGCGCTGGCGAAACTCGGCCGGCGCGAGGCGGCGTGGCGGGTGGCGCGATTGCTCAATCCGCTCAGCCACGCGGCCTCGCAAGCGACCGCCGCGCATTACAAGGTCGAACCTTATGTATTGGCCGCGGACGTGTATATGGCGCAAGGTCATGCCGGGCGCGGCGGTTGGACCTGGTACACGGGCTCGGCCGGCTGGATGCATCGCCTGATCGTCGAATCGCTGCTGGGCCTGCAGCGCCGCGGAATGCGACTGGCTTTCACGCCTTGCGTACCCGACGATTGGGAGAATTGGTCGGTTGACTATCGCGAAGGCGGTTCGTTGTATTGCATTGCGTTTGTGCGTGACGGAATTGGCAGCGCGGTGACGCGGGTCGCGCTGGACGGCGTCGAGCAGAAAGGTGATGCGATCGAGTTGCGCGACGACGGACGCGAACACGCGGTCGAAGTGCGGGTTGGAAGCATCTAAGCCACAACACGGTCACCTCAGGATATCGAACGCGACAACACGATCCCGATCAGGAGGACATGACCTGACGCGAAACGACGGGACGGCCGGAGAGGTTGCCGCACCACCGCAAGGAGCATGACATGCCGCATTTCACCTGCAATCTCGACAAACCGGGTTCGCCACTCGCGCACGTCTGGAATCACACCGTCGGCAGCGGCCATGCGGCGCTGGCGATGCGCGCGGATTGGCGCGCGCAGATGCTGCGTACCCGGCAGGAATTGGGCGTGCGCCATGTGCGCTTCCACGGCATCCTTTGCGACGAGATGGCGACGTATTTGATCGAGAATGACAAGGAGGTCAATTCGTTTTCCAACGCCGACCAGATTTTTGATTTTCTTTTGAGTATCGGCATGCACCCGTTCGTGGAACTGTCGTTCATGCCGACCGGGTTGTCGTCGGGCAATACCACCGTGTTCCGCTATAACGCCAACGTCACGCCGCCCAAAAACTGGCGCAAGTGGGGCGATTTCATCAAGAAGATCGTCAAGCACTGGGCCGACCGCTACGGCGTGGCCGAGCTGCGCAAGTGGTATTTCGAGGTGTGGAACGAACCCAATCTCTCGGCGTTCTGGACCGGCAGCCAGGCCGATTATTTCAAGCTCTATCGCGTCACGGTGGACGCCATCAAGGAGGTCGACGACAAGCTGCGCGTGGGCGGACCGGCCACCGCCGACGACGAGTGGATCGAGGATTTCGTCACGTTCTGCGACAAGAAAAAACTGCCGGCGGATTTCATTTCCACGCATCATTATCCGACCGACGCGCTGGGCAAACCCGGCGACGACACCGAGCAGCAACTGGCCGACGCGCCGCGCAACGTGCTGCTGGAACGCACCCAGCAGAGTTGTCGCGCCGCAGGCGGCAGGCCGGTGTGCTACACCGAGTGGTGCAGCTCCTCCAATCCGTTTTTCGCGAAGCACGACGAGCCTTACGCCGCCGCGTTCCTGATGAAGAACATGCTGATGGTGGCCGATCTGGTCGAGTGCTATAGCTGGTGGACGTTTTCGGACATCTTCGAGGAAAATTATTTCTCCTCCGTGCCATTTCACGGCGGATTCGGTTTGCAAACCATCCACGGTCTCGCCAAGCCAACGTTCCGGGCGATGCAATTGTTGAACGGCATCGGCAATGAGCGTCTGCACGTCGACGGTGGCCACCGCACCGTGGATGCCTGGGCGATTCGCAACGGCCCCGACGCATTGACCTTGCTGCTTACCAATCATGCGTTCCCGAAGCACGATATCCGCGCAGAGTCGGTGAAGTTCAGCTTGAACGGCGCGCACAAACCGCTGAAAGTGTGGGTGACACGCATCGACGAGCACCACGCCAATCCGCAGGGCGCGTGGCAGACGATGGGTTCGCCCGATTATCCGAACGCGCGTCAGGTTCAAAAACTGCACGATGCTTCGCAAATGACCGACGAGGCGCTGCGGCCGGAAATGCGCGACGATGGTTTCGACCTCAAGCTGAACCTGCCGGCACATGCGATCGCGGCGGTGCA
>QHBL01000376.1 GCA_003244125.1 Chthoniobacterales bacterium | reverse complement strand
GCAAAGCGCTCGGAGGCGCCAGCGGCGGTTTTACCAGCGCGCGCAAGCACGTCGTCGAGTTGCTGCGGCAACGCTCGCGCCCCTACCTCTTTTCCAACAGCGTTGCGCCGCACATCGTCGCCGCCACGCTCAAAGCGCTCCAGTTACTGAGCGATTCAACCGAGCTGCGGGATAAGCTGGAGGAGAACACAAGGTATTTTCGGGCCGAGCTAACGAGGCGTGGTCTCGCGATCAAACCCGGCACGCATCCAATCGTGCCGATTATGATTGGCGACGCCGCCAAGTCACAGAAATTTGCCGCGCGCATGCTGGAGAAGGGCGTTTACGTTATCGGCTTCTTTTACCCCGTCGTGCCGCATGGCACTGCACGCGTGCGCACGCAAGTGAGCGCTGCACATTCGCGGGACGACCTGGACTTCGCGGTCAACGCCTTCGCCGAGACGAACGAGGAACTACGCGACTCGTCATCCTGAGCGAAAGGGGCGAAGGCAAAACGAGCGGTCGCTATAAATTCGTGCCGCGCAGAAATCCCTGCTTTCTTGATTGACTCGAAACGAGGTGCGCCTCACGCTCGTGTCTTAACACGCGTGTCGAAGCGCGCTTGCTTCGATGTCGTTCTTCCTGGACAGGGCGCCGGGGTTTCTGGGATGAGCTTCCGTCAATCAGCAACCAGAAAGAGATAGCACCTATGAAATTGATCACCGCCACTCTCGTGGCAGTTAGTGGGTTCGGGCTTTCTGCGGCGCCCTTGGCACACGCCGCAGACGATTCCTTTGTCGGCAAATGGAAGCTGAATCCCGACAAAAGTCAGTTCAGCGGTTTGGTGTACAAAGTCGAGGAAGCCGGGAGTAATCAATACAAGTTCATCTTTGGCGATGATGTCGAGACCATCACTCTGGGCAAAGATCATCTCACGAAATTTGGCAACACCTGGCTCATTACCAAGAGCGGTGCCAATGGTTGGAAATGGACGCAGAAGCGAAATGGCAAAATCACATCTGATGCTACCTGGACGGTTTCCGAGGACGGAGCCACTTCTACCTACGTCAGCACGGAAACGCGGCCGGATGGCTCAACCTCCCACGACGAAACCAAGCTGAAACGGACCGCCGGTAGCGCCGGTTTGGCGGGGACCTGGGAAAGCACCGAAATAAAGGTTGGCTCGCCCGTAACTATCGAGATGGCGAAATGGCAGGGGGATGGCTATGCAATCAAGAACCCGACAAGCCAGTCAGAAACCAACTTTAAGCTGGATGGCAAAGATTACACGCCGAAAGGCCCTCGAGTTGCCAAAGGCACGACCGTGTCAGCCAAAGCTATTGACGATCACAACATCGAGCTTGCCTATAAGCTCAAAGGCAAGACCACCGAGACCGATCGCTGGGAGCTTTCGGCCGATGGTCAGACATTAACTAGCACAGTGAACTATCCGGGTGAGAGCAAGCCCGAAGTCGACGTTTACGACCGGCAGTAGCGCGCGGACAGACAACGGGAGACGAGTCTATCTGTCCAGCGAGCGTTTATCCAGTTCCAGGTAATCGTCGCGTGGCGGACTGAAGGTGTCGAGCACACGCGTCTCCTCGAGCGTCTCGACGCCGTGCGACACGTTGCTGGCGAGATAGAATGAGTCGCCTGTCTTCAGCTCATGCGTGGCGCCATCGACGATGAGCTTCATGCGCCCGGAGAGAATGTGCACGATCTGCTCCTGCGGGTGCGAATGCGCCGGCATGCGGCTGCCGGCCTCGAGCTGCGCCATCATTTGATACATGGTTCGCCCGTGCGCGTGCGTGCGTCGGCGAATGCCGGGACAAATTTCGATCCAGGGATGTTCGTGCTCTTTCATATCATATCTCGTTAGCTGCGGCGCTCGTGCAAGGCAATGCTCGAGCCAACCCAGGTTTTCTCTCGGTTGAAATCGACCCCCATCATCTTGCCCTGGCTCATACGCACCAGATTGTTCACCAGCGTCGGGCCGGCGTCGCTTTGCGGCCAGACAAACATCATGCGCAGCTCCGCTTTCGATTTCAGCCCATCAACCGTGTCGACGATGGGCGCGTACTCGACCTTCTTCTGTAAAATCCATTGCCGCGGGTTTGGCAAAGCGGCAAGTTTCTCCCGGCTTGGTTCCATATCGACTCCCAATCCGGCGAAGGAGTAGAGCGGTTTCAAGACAAAGTCAGCTAACGATTCGTGGCTGGGGAAGTTGTCGGCGAAAAAGGCGGGCTCCGTGTGCTCCGTTTTCAGAAATGGAAGGGAATGTTTGCTGATGCGGTAATACCAGTTCGGATGCGTCACCCACGTGACATCAAGTTCGTCCTGAAAACTGAACTGCAACTGTAAGTCGGAGCGCCGCTCCAGCTCGTCAAAGATGACGCGATTGTAGATGCGTTCGATATGCACTTCGCGACCATTGCGCTCGTAGAATAACTGCCGGCCCCGCTTCTTCACTTCGGCAAGCGACACAATGGGTGTGCGGAAAAGCGATTCGGTGCAGGCGAAATCGACGCGCGTTTTTTGTTGCTCCGGCTCGATCTCGAGCAGTACCACGTTTTCCGGGTCGGCATCGGCGACAATGGTCCGCCGCAAGAGCTCGAGATAATCGGCATCGTGCAGCCCACCGAAGGCTGAAGTCCAGTTCGGCGGGATCACTGGATAGGCTTTGCGCATGCATCCGAGGAGAAGGAATTGAAATCCAAATAAACTGGGGAAGGCCTGGAGCTCGATCAGCCGCGGCGTTAATCGTCCATTTTCGGCGCAGATGCCGAGGTCGACAATGATGAAATCGGGATGCTGCGACTCGTTAGGAACTTCCAGCCCCGGCGGAATAGCTGAAGCAGCGTGCCTTGCGAACTCCGGCGTGCGCGTTTGCGCCACGATTTCCGTCGCCGCGCGCACCGCTTCCCGGGTGAACTCCTGGGTGAGAAACAACGGCGTCTCCGCGATGCGGAAATCGGCCGGCCAGCGCGTGCTTGTGTTTACGCAGCGCAGCAGCGCCGCGTACTTCTCCGGTGTAAAATCCGCGTTGAATGCTGCTCGGAGCTGCGGATCCACAATTCAGATCCGCAAATCTCTATTCACCATTCGGCTGCTGGTCGATGACGCTGTTGATGTGCAGTGGGCCGAGCACGCCGTCGAGTCATCATCCCTTGAAAACAACGACACGATGTCCACGAGGAGAAATCTTGGCATGATCAACAGTGGGCACTGCATACTCGCGACCGTCCGAAGTGCCGATTATGAACGGTCGAAATGGCACGTTCTGTAATCGGTCGCGCACATCAGCAATCATTGCGACAATATACGTTCGCGGGCGCCGCTTGGCTTGCGTGTCGCTGATTACGAGAGCAGCTCCAGCATCTGCACGCAGCGGTTGCTGTAGCCCCACTCGTTGTCGTACCAGCCCACCACCTTCACGAATTTGTCGCCGAGCATCAGTGTGAGCTTGCTGTCGAAAATGCAGGAGTGCGGATTGCCGACAATATCGTGTAACACCAGCGGTTCTTCCGAATACTCGAGCACGCCTTTATAGCTCGGATCGTTCGAGGCTTCCTTGAAAGCGGCGTTTACCGCATCGACGCTTGCGTCCTTCTTCAATAGCGTCACGAAATCGGTCACCGAGCCATCTGGTGTGGGCACACGGAAGGAGCCACCATTCAATTTTCCATTGAGCTCGGGAATCACTTCGCCGATGGCCTTGGCCGCGCCCGTGCTCGTGGGCACGACGTTGATCGCGGCCGCGCGCGCCCGGCGCAAGTCCTCGTGCGGGAGATCGAGAATGCGCTGGTCATTAGTATAAGAGTGAATGGTGCTCATGAAACCCCACTCGATCCCGAACTTGTCGTTCAACACTTTGACCAAAGGCGCCAGGCAATTGGTGGTGCAGCTCGCGTTGGAAACGATGTTGTCCTTGGCCGGGTCGTAAATGTTGTCGTTGATCCCGATGCAAATCGTCACGTCCGGCTTCTTCGCCGGCGCGCTGATCAAGACCTTGCGCGCGCCGCCTTTGGTGATGTGCACCTCAGCCTTGTCGCGCGCGGTGAAAAAGCCGGTCGATTCCAGCACCACCT
>QHBL01000298.1 GCA_003244125.1 Chthoniobacterales bacterium | reverse complement strand
CGCCGGGTAAAGGTGACTGACCAGCTTCCGGCGCTTCCAGCCCACGCGGCTGCTCGGAAAATGCGACGGGAACATTGGAAATCCTGAAGTTTCCTTCACTCGAGCCGGAGGCCATCGCGCCGCTGTTCAATCAACAATCGGGCGCCCAAGCAAGCGCAAAGCGTCAGCTTAACCCGGCACTACACAGTCTGGCTTTCCAACCAGCGCAAACGCGAGCGATGACTTGGTTTCATGATCATTAGCTCTGGCTCAGCTCGCAACAGCCGCTCGTCGCGCAGAATTTTGCCTGGCTGCTCCGCCAACGGTCTGAAGTTCCTTTCCAGGCTTTCATCCTCTTTCACCATCCCCAGCCAGACGAGAAAAGGTCCGTCGGTCCGAATCGGATGCTGGGGAAAATTGTTCGGCGCATCAAGTGTCACCAGCACGCCGGCCTTGCGCACATCAGCACCTCGATATGACGCGAAGATGTCATTAAATCGACGAACCACATTCTGCATCTCGTTAGGTTCGATCGGATAAATCTGCGCGATCACTACTCCCGAGGCGCCGGCAGGTTCCATAATCGGATCAACCGCTGGCAGGATTGGGACCGCTTCCGCGGGCGAGAGCGGACGAAGGAGTAATACATCGTCGCTGTCGATCAGGAGATTGTTGGCCGCGGCTGAATGCTCTCGCCAAAGCGGCCCAAAATAGAAACAACCGTTAACCGTCGCGCGAGCATACATGTCTTTGAATCCACGCAACCAGACGAAGCGTGACTCATCCTCCTCCGGCAGGAATTGGCCAAAGACAATGGCGCCCAGTTGCTCGAAAGCCTCCGGGAAAAACGTGTCAAAGTATCTGGCACAATTGCTTCCTTCTCCCGGCTTCATTGTATAACGCCGAAGCTCTACTACCTGAAAATTGTCGAGGTGTCCCGTCGTGCCCATAAAGGAGGTTCATTGCATTCGAATTAGCGGCAAGACCCATTAATTGAAATCAAGCGGGAACCATTCAGTGTAGTTAAGGTTGACGGCAAAAGTTTACCGCTTCAACGCCCGCGCCTGACTTCACGCAGCGCGGCCGCCAGATTACGTATACTCTGCCGTAAATCCCGGGCCTTGAATCCGGTATAGCCCAGCCGTAACGCCGCACGTTTTGGACGATCGAGACTCCAGTCCGCGGAAGTGGCACTTCGACAAGACCCATTTTGCAGATTGTGTCTGGAGCCACTTTGGAACGGGGATTGTTGAGCCGAACGATAGATAGGACTGAAGTAGTCGGCTTTTGGTCCGACTACTTCATATCACTGTCAGCGCGACCCCATCGAAGTATCAGCACGATCTGCCGGGCACGGCGGGTATTGGGCGCCAGCCAAAATGTAGCTGCGCGGAAAGCGAAAAAGGGCCGTTGCTTCCTCTCGCGCGGCGGCTGAGGGTCGTTGCCGTGCGCATTCACGTGATTCTCAATCCGATTGCTGGATCAGTGAAGGAAGCCGACGCCACACGCGAGCGGCTTCAGGCACTGGCGCCGGAGCATTTGCAGGTGAGCGAGCAGGCGGGGGACGCGGAACGTTTCGCACGCGAAGCCGCGCAGAATGGAGCGGAGTTGATCGTTTCAGCAGGCGGCGACGGCACGCTGAACGAAGTGGTGAACGGCCTGGCCGCGGCTGGATGTAACGCTGCTCTCGGCCTGGTGCCACTCGGCACCGGCAACGATTTTGCACGCAGCATCGGGATTCCAAATGACCTCGATGCCGCGATGGAACTGCTGCGAAAACCTCAGACGCGCGCGGTCGATCTCGTGCGCGTGTCGAGCGATCAGGTGCGCTATTTTGTCAACGTCTCCTCCGGGGGCTTCAGCGGAGTGGTTGACGAAAAACTCACGCCGGAGATGAAACGGACGTGGGGACCCCTGGCTTATCTGCGCTCCGCTGCGGCCGCTTTCGCCGAGCTGCGCGGTTACACCACCAAGGTAGCACTCGATGACGCCGCGCCCATCGAGGAGGACCTTTACAACGTCGTCATCGCGAACGGCCGCTACGTCGCCGGCGGTATTCCCATCGCGCCGGAAGCCGATGTGAGCGACGGTTTGCTCGACGTCGTGCTCATCTCCGAGCGCGGAGCGGCTGAGCTGGCCATCGTCGCGGCGCAGATTGCCGTTGGTAAACACATCGGGTCGGACGCCGTCATTTTTAAAAGGGCAAAGAAGGTCGAGATCAATTCGCGACCGGGCATGTGGTTTAACGTGGACGGCGAGCTGATCGGGAACGAGCCGGCCGTTTTTGAATTGCTGCCGCGCGCGCTCCAATGCGTCGTCGGAGGCGAATGAACAAGGTTCTGGACTTACCGGCGTTAGCTGAAGAATCGCGGCGTTTACACGCTGAAGGCAAACGGCTGGTCGCGACGAATGGCTGCTTCGATCTGCTCCATGTCGGCCATGTGCGTTATCTCGCGGCGGCGCGGCGGTTGGGTGATGCACTCGTCGTCGGAGTCAATGGTGACGCGTCCGTGGGCGAGTTGAAAGGAGCGGGGCGGCCGCTGAACAATGAGCGCGATCGTGCCGAAGTTCTCACGGCACTTGAAGTTGTTGATTACGTCGCGATTTTCCCCCAGCTTCGCGCGACGGAGTTTCTGCTCGCGGCCAGCCCCTCGGTCTACGTTAAAGGCGGCGACTACACCGTTGAATCATTGAACGCGGAAGAGCGCGGCGCACTGGAGAAGTGTGGCTCAAAGATCGAGATCATCTCATTTCAGCCGGGGTATTCGACGACGGGTTTGCTCGCGAAAATGTGTGATGGTTAAAATCGCGATCCTCGGCTCCGGGAAAGGATCAAATTGCCGCGCGATTTTGCAAAGCATCCGTGATGGAAAACTCGAAGCCGAACCTGTCGTCGTTATCTCCGACATGCTGGATGCGCCCATCCTGGAGATCGCGCGCGAGTTCGGTGTGCCGAACGCCTGGCTGCCGCCAGGCCAGTTTCGCACGCGGCTCGAGCCGAAGACCGAAGCGCAGCTGGTGAGTTTGCTGGGGGACACTGGCGCGGAGCTCATCGTCCTGGCCGGGTTCATGCGCGTGCTGAAGGAGCCGATGCTCGAAGCGTTCCAGCGGCGCATCGTGAATATTCACCCGTCGCTCCTGCCGAAGTATCCGGGTTTGCAGGCGTGGCAGCAGGCGCTGGCGGCAGGTGAGAAAGTCACCGGCGTTAGCGTCCATTACGTTGATGCGCAGGTCGATCACGGCGACATCATTGCCCAACGCGAGGTGCCCGTGCTCGATGGCGACACCCCGGAGTCATTGCACGCGCGCATTCAGGAAACCGAGCACGCGCTCTATCCCGAGGCGCTGGCGCGGCTCGTTCGCGAGCTGTAGCCGTCGCACTGCGCGACGTTTTCCAGCAGCTCGGCTACTTTGGATGTGCTGCAACGCGCCGGCTACGCTTGGCACAGCGAAGCGACTACAGAGGCAGCCACACCGCTGCACCTCAGATCCGTTCCGCTTTCGGATCGCGCCCGAGCAATTGCTGCATGGCGAAGAGCAGCGGCTTGTCCTCGTAAAGCACAGCGTAAACCTGATCNNGAGCGAGAGAGTTTAGCCGCGCTCGGATTTCTGGTCGCGCTCGAGCAATTCCTGCATCGCGTGCGCGGGCAGTTTCCCTTGGTGAAGCACGGCGTAAACCTGATCGATGATGGGCGTGTCGACACCAAGCCGGCGCGCGCATTCGTAGGCACTTTTCGCCGTCGGAATTCCTTCGGCCACCATCTGCATGTCGGCCTGAATCTGCGCGAGCGTCTCCGCCTGACCAAGCCGTTCACCCACGCGTCGGTTGCGACTGTGTTGACTGAAGCAGGTCGCGATCAAATCTCCCACGCCACTCAGCCCATAAAATGTCGGCGCACTCCCGCCCATGGCAGTGCCGAGCCGTAGCATTTCAGCCATGGCCCGAGTGACAAGCGCCGCCTTGGAATTGTCGCCCAAGCCCAGCCCGTCGCTGACGCCCGCAGGCAAGGCAAAGACGTTTTTCAGCGCGCCGCCGAGCTCGATGCTGATGACGTCGTTACTCGTGTAAATGCGGAACAACTCGCTGCCGAGACGGCATTGCAGCTCCGTCGCGCATGTCTCGTCGGCGCAGCCAATCACGGTCGCGGTGGGCAAGCCGCGCGCTACTTCTACCGCGAGGTTCGGGCCCGATAACACCGCGATGGTGTGCCCGGGGAAAATGTCGGTGAGGATTTCGCTCATGCGTTTGCCGCTGCCATGCTCGATGCCTTTCGTGCAGCTAAGCAGGGTAGCTTGTTCATTCACACCGGTCTGGCGAAGACGCTCGGCAATTTGACGCAAGACCATCGATGGAGTGACGAAAACAATCAACTCGGCCGCGAGACAATCAGCGAGAACATGCGTGGCGCGCACATTTCTCGGGAGGCGAACGCCGGGAAGGTACTCGGGATTCTCGCGCGATGTTTCGATGGCAGCGACGCGGTCGCGATTATTTCCCCACAAACTCATGGACCCTCCCTCTTTCGCCCAAAGCGCTGCCAGCGCTGTTCCCCAGCTGCCGGTGCCGATGACAGCGGTCGTTCTCATTTGCTCTCGAATCGCGGCTCGGTACCGTTGAGGAGGCGTCGAATGTTGCTACGATGGCGCAGGGTCACGAGGGCTGCGAGAGCTGCGGTGAAAGCGACAAGCATTTCGCGGGTGCGGCCTTGTCCCGGGGCCATGAGCCAGACGCTGACCGGCAGGGACACGGCCGCAATGATTGACGCGAGGGAGACCAACCGGAACACCGCAAAGACAGATAGCCAGACCGCGACTGCGACGGCAGTCTCGAGTGGCAATAAACCGAGGCATGCACCGGCTGAGGTTGCAACCCCTTTGCCTCCGCGAAAGCCGAGCCAGACCGGGAATGCATGGCCAAGCACGGCGCAAATCGCGGCCAAGACAGCGAGTTGCCAGCTTGCCGCCCGGTGCCCATCGAGCCAAAAGGCCGTTCTGACAGCGAGGAATCCCTTCAATGTATCCGCCAGGAATACGGTGTAGCCGTATTTTCTGCCGAGGACACGGAGCACATTCGTAGCACCAATATTGCCGCTGCCGTGCCGCCGGACATCAACACCGGCGAAGCGGCTAGCGAGGTAGCCAAAGGGCACCGAGCCTAGCAAATACGCTAGTATACAAGTCGTAATTAGCGCCATTTGTGTAACCAGACTGAAAGGACAGCCAAATCGGTATGAGTCACTCCGGGTATTCGTTCAGCCTCTGCCAACGTTCTTGGGCGGATG
>QHBL01000131.1:4322-8168 GCA_003244125.1 Chthoniobacterales bacterium | reverse complement strand
TTTGAACCTAAGAGGGGAAAAACAAACGCTCCCTGCAATCCGCTCGCGAGCGCTGCTGGTGCGCGAGGGAAATCGGCTTCTTTCGTAAGATCGGTTAGCCAGTCCGGCTTGCCTGAAACGATTGCGCGTCCCGGCAAGCCTTCGGCTCTGGCGAAGATGCGGCGTCTGGTTTCTGATTCGAAAGAGTCCAGGTCACGCGCATCCAGTCGCCACGTCGTATGACATTTTAATTGTCCGTCGTTGTGCAGCACCCAAAGTGCGGCAAATACCCAGCGCCCACTTCTGGCGATGGTGTCGAGGATGTTTCCCCCGATTTCGATCAATGGCGCCTGGCCCGAGAGCAAATTTGCCACCGCGTATTGTGCGTTGCGCCGCGCATCGGTTCGCACGCGCTCGGAGATGTCACGGGCGATCTTTGACGCGCCGATCACGTTGCCCGCTGCGTCTTTGATCGGGGACACCGTGATCGAAATGTTGAAATGGCTTCCATCTTTTCGCCGGCGAATCGTTTCGTAATGCTCGATGCGCTCGCCCCGGCGGATCTGTTCCAAAATCCCCGGCTCTTCGCTTTGGCGTTGTTCTGGAATCAGCGTTGTGATGTGCTCACCGATGATCTCGTCTGCAGTGTAACCAAAGAGCTGCTGCGCGCCATTGTTCCAGGTCGTTATCGTGCCGTTCAGGTCTTTGCTGATGATGGCTTCGTCGGAGGATTCAACGATTGCGGCGAGGCGCTGCCTGGCTTCCTCTCCGGCTTTCCGCGCCGTAATATCGCGCAGGTATGCAGTGAATCCCCACTGGTCATCGATCCGGTGAGTGGCAATTGCCAGCTCCACGAATAATCGGGAGCCGTCTGCACGCAGCGCCGGCACCTCAATGCGGCGCCCAAGGAGCGGTCCTTCACCGGTGGCGAGATAATGAGCGAGCCCCTGCCGGTGCCGGACTCGCAATTCCGGCGGAATAATCAATTCCGCCAGCTCCTGACCGATAACTTTCGACCGTTTGTGCCCGAACAACTGCTCGGCCGCAGGATTCCATTCCCGCACCCGGCCGTCCTCACCCATCACGATGATGCAATCGAGCGCTGAATCCAGGATGGCCTGACTAGTCTGCTCGCTCGCCGCCAAAGCTTTTTGTTTTTCGGCCGCGAATTGCTGCGCCGATTCCGTCAGCATATCGCTGAAGAATTCGTGAATGATTCTCTCCGCCTCCCGGCGCGTCACAGCGTCAAACTGCGGCGTCTCGCGTGCGAAGTCATCCAGGCACTGGCCCGAAACTATCCAGCGGATGATACCGGATTCGCGAATGATCTCATGAAGCTGGTAGCCTTGTTGCCAGCGATGACGAGCGTGAGTTTTCGCGTGCCGAGCTTCCGTTGCAGAAGCGGGCTCATTCCTGAGTCGTTCCGCCAGATCGCAGAGGACTGAAGGCAGATGATCGACTAACTGCCTGTAGGTAACGTTCTCAGACGACGGAAGATCAGCCCGCCTCTCGACAGCTTTGGTCCATTCGTCGATGATCCATTGGGTGCGCGCCCTGACGAAGTCCGCGAGTTTCGATAACGATACGTTCACAGGCGAGATTGGCGGGAACCTACACCAAAGTCGTGTACCCTCGAATAGTTGTCGTTGGCTTCGAAACTCTGAGGTCGTACGATGAGTTGAGCATTTGGGCCGCCGAAAGAACCGAATGAGCAAGTAATACACCGATACCGAAAGGCTGGGCCATTCCTCCTCTCGGTTCGCGCACGAGCACCTTGGGCGATCGCAGCCAAGCGCGACCTACCTGCCCAGGCCGAAGCACTGCTAGATGGAGGTCAGCGACCGGGCAGCCAGCAACTTACGAATTTGCGCCAACGGGCCGCTGCTCAAGACACGTCGACTTATATTGCGCCGCTTTTTTGAGCGGGGCGGCCAGCGATGATGCGACAGGGTGTTTGACTCATGACGGGTAAGCCAAGCTTAGGCTGTGCCAGAGCAGGGGAAACGGTTTTGACCCAGCTGACCCTACGACGCACTCGCCTCCTTGCATAATGCCGTCCCAGAATCGATGGCGGCGGAATCTCTGCGCTAAGACGGAGCAGTGGTTCGAACTCGCTTCAGCAGCGATTGCAGCTTCCGCCAGAATCATCCAAGTCGTGGACATCCATCACTACCGTCGACAGCCCGCCTCGCTTCAACACGGCGCTCGCTCAAGTCCCCGGAATCTCACGAGTTCTGTCGCCCTATACTCCCCTCGCGGCCCCTTTACCCGTTCGCCTAATAGGCTCCGGCATACCCGGGGCTTGGACGAAATTCTGAGTTTCGGATGCTCACGCATTGACGTGCGTCTGGTTAAACGATTTGCGTCCAGTGATGATCTGTGTTCCGGTTGATGTCTTCCGTAACAACGCCACTTTGGTAACCCGGCCGCGCGCTGCGGTGCCTTTTTGACGGTTCCCCAAACTGCCATGCCTTATCCCGCCGAATCCAAAGACATCGCCCCCTCGAAATATATGTTGCGCGAGATCGGCTTTTTTTCGACTTCGTTGCGATACCACTTATTTGTGGCCTTTTTGCTCGGCGCTTTCAGTTCGGCGGGCGCTGCCGTTATCGCGGCGCATAGTGGCAGCCTGACCGATGTGACGAAGGCGGTTCAGTCGGCCACGAATGGAGATACGGTGACCATTCCTCTTGGGACATATTCGTGGACCGGTCAATTGACCATTACGAAGAACATTACTCTAAAGGGAGCGAGTGCTTTCCCGTTTACGTCACGAGGGACCGTCATTTTGGACGACATAACTGGGAGCGCGAGAACGGCAAACGGTGCCGCGTTAATAAAGGTGCTCCTGACTAAAGACACGCCTTTGTTTAGGTTATGTGGGATTGAATTTCGTAATGGCCCCACAACCAAGACTGGAAACTTGCAATCTGAGATTGCTTTCGCCGGAAGCTCGGTCAGCTCTCAGAATCCCATTCCCCGCGTGGTAGGAGAAAGTCTGATCAGAATGGACAACTGCAAATTCACCGATGACCTACACAATATGCCTGTCATCTTCCGCGATGTGATCGGTGTCGTGGACCACGTCGTGAGAAGTGGCCACAATGAGTTCGCCCAAGTTTATATGATAAACTGGAATGGAAAAGACAATGGTCATGGTTCATGGGCTGATGACCCATATTGGGGAACTGACAAGTTCCTTTTCTTCGAGGACTGCCAGTTTACCAACACAGTTAACAGCCTCTCGGGCGTGCTCTATGGAATCGATCTCTACGCGGGGGCGCGGGTCGTCTCGCGGCATAACAGTTGGCATAATGCGGCTCCTACGGCCCACGGCACCGAAGGCGCAGCATTTCGCGGCGGTAAGCAATGGGAGATCTACAACGACACCTACAAGACCGATCTCCCGAGATCATTGCCGCAGCTACGGAGCGGAAGCGTAATTATGCACGACAACAAATGTACGAACATTGTAAGTACTATGTCGTTCCAGCTGTATGCCTTAAGTAGCTATCCGATTAGGTGGGGCAAATCAACTGGGTGGAGGCCATGGGATTGTAACGCCCCCAGACCGACGACAGGATATTACGCATCTGGGACTCATAGCGGCCCCAATGGGAGTACGTTGATCGACAAAACTGCAAAGTGGATGACCGACCAGTGGGTCTCGTCCACAGCATCCTACGTCGTGATCAATGTTTCGGCTCCGCTCGATGCGAATGGCGACCCGCCACTAGCGCCAATCGCTGGCAATGAACCCACCTATCTCGTGCATAACAACTCGCGAGTTACCTTCAAAACGGGCGACCGCTATCAAATCTGGAAAGTTGTTACGTCACTCGACCAGGCCGGCCAGGGAAAGGGAGC
>QHBL01000131.1:0-4317 GCA_003244125.1 Chthoniobacterales bacterium | reverse complement strand
GGCGGAACTGCAAGATCCCAGCCATATCCGAGGAACTTTCAAGATTGGCCGCAGCGCGGCTACCCGCTTGAGCCCTGTTACTCTTGGAACAACGTGAGTTTGGGGGGGACGGCAGGAACTGTTCCCCCGAGCGGTGAGCAAATCAACTTCGGCAATGCTCAACCCACTTTCTTGAGAGAGGGACGCGATTACTTTAACAAGGGGAATGTCGGGGGCGTGCCGCAGCGAATCGGCTCCCTCGGAAACACGTACACCTACGTCCCGTATACATATCCGCACCCTTTAACAAAATGAAGTGGTCGCAGCCGAGATGCCAGCGTCGATTAGCCGAGGCGGCATTCGTCGCGTCCTTCGCCAGAGGCGGCGAGCGGAGGAGAAAGCGCGGAAAGCTGAAATTAATGTTTGCAATGGGCTGATGACTGCGGGATTGATCGTCGGGGAATGCACAGCATAATTCGGGACGTGATTTTCCTCATGGGGATAGCTCTCAGTATCCCTGCAGGCTATGGGACTACGATCCGGGTCGACCTAGGCGCGCCTGAGCGCGTGACTTCAGATAAAATAGTGAATGTCGTTGGGCTGAACGACATCCAATTCAACGGACAAATGGTTTCTCTGGATTTCGTGTTTGATGCAAATTCATTTGTGCGACTGTTTGCAAGCACGAGCAAAACGTTCGATCTGGTTCCCATACTTGATGTGTTTGGCGTAGGGACGATCAGCAATCCAACCGGCAGCGGTTACCTTTTCGACAGTTGGCGCAACCCGATTAGCTCGGTCACTTCTTTCGGTGGCTCAATTACCACCGGTCCCGACGGTGAAGCTTTTCGGCTGGCTTTGGCGGGTTTTTTTCCGCTCATCGCTGACACAAATGGCACGCCTCGACAAGATGTGCCGTTCCCCCTTGATATCTATGGTGCTCACTTGGACATCATGTTGCCGAGTGCTCCTGGATTCGACGTGACTGGCGGGGAATTTGGGTTGTTCCCAAACGGGTCGAAGGTCTGGAATGAGCACTTTCAGATCGGCGACGTGCCTGAGAATGGAGGAACGTTGCCGATGGCGCTCGGCGCCTTCGTCATCGTTCTCGCATGTCACTCTACCCGAAGAAAATTGGCCGCGAATCGCGATAGGTCTTAGCTGTCAATTCCACGGGAATAAGCGACGATCTTTCGTACATCGGCATACCTAGTGAGGTCTTAACGTGACGCAGACCGCGCCGATCCCGCAGGCGCGTTTTCCCTCGTTACAAACGGGCGGTTAGCTCAGTGGTAGAGCGGCTGGTTTACACCCAGTAGGTCGGGGGTTCGAAACCCTCACCGCCCATTCCTTACTGCTCTTTCCGCAATAATTCCCGCACACTCGGCAGAATGATCTCCGCCCATTCGGCATAAGCGCGGGCAGATGGATGCAGCTTGTCCACAGCCAGGCGCGACGGGTCATCGCGCATGCGTTGGCTTACCGAAAAGATGTCAGCTACTCGCAGGCTGCGCTTGTTTCCTTCCTCTTTGATGATGTCGTTGAACGACTCAATACCTTTCGCAATGTCGCGGCCGTGCGCGTATTTCGGACCTTCTGGTGTAACCGAGAAATCCGGAATGGTTATCAGGAGCAGACGATTCCTTTGCTGCAGGACCGCCAGCATTTCATGAACCAGGCAGTTGAGGTTAGCTCGAAACTCGTCTGGACCGACACCCTGAACCCAGTCGTTAACTCCGGTGAGAAGTGTAGCGAAGTCGGGCCTGGCTTCGCGAAACACCGGGAGCTCGTGGTCGATCGCCTGGCGCGTGGTCCAGCCAGTGACTGATGGATTCGCCACGAGCTCAATCGCGATTCCTTGGGTGCGAAGCTGTTGCGCGATTAAGGCCGGCCAGGATTGCTCCGGGGTAGCTCCTTCGCCGATGGAATAAGAGTCTCCGATGGCGACGTAACGCAGCACGGCACGCTTAAGAGGAATTAGTGGACGCGATACACTTCCACCAACGCGAGTCCGGTGGTGTTGTTCTTCCCGCGAACTATTCCGGTCCAGTTTCCCTGAACTAACGTGGTTAGGATTGCTGGTTCGCGCGGGTCGCCCGGCGCGAGACCGGTCGCCTGAATGGGAGCTCGCTGTGTGCCCTGCCAGTTATCGTTAGAAAAGATGACGTTGCCGTTGCCATCGTAGAGGTCGAGTGTCGGATCCTGGAGCACGTTAGATAAGCCGAAGCTACTTAGCTCAGGCCCGAGCACCCGCAGCAGAACTTCCGAACTTCCATCGCCATTTTGTCCGCTGCCGGCTCCGATAATCAGGCCAGCAATCATGACATTATCTCCGGTCTGCACCTGGCCACGCGTGCTCATATTGCGGATGATGGTGCTGCTGCCGGAGTCTAGGTCATATAACTCGAGAAGAGCTATCCCCATGCTGTTATTAACGCCGCGCACGATCGCGGTATAGCTTGCCGGCGCCAGCGTCTGGATGATCGCCGGCTCGCGTGCATCCGACGGCGCCCGGCCACTCGCCTGGATTTCGGCGGCTTGAGAATCCTGCCAGTTGTCATTGAAAGCGAAGGCCGTACCTCCGTGGTACAGCTGTAAAGTGGGATCGTTCAGCACTCCAGCAACGCCGAATTGCGATAACTCCGGTCCCAGCGCGCGTATCAGGACGCGCTTGGGCGCACTACCTTGAATGATGAACCCAACAATCCCGGCGTCATCGCCCGTGCCGACATGCAGGCGGGTGGCAATATCAACCTGTTTGCCCGTACGGATGACTGAGAGAGGATTGTTCGGGTTACTGTGGGTGGCGGTCTCGGATTGAGTATCTTCGCCATCGCGATCGAAATCGTTACTCGGACGGAATGAAGTCGCCGGAATTTGAGCTAACGAGAGACGAGCAGCTTCCCAGCCAGTAGCCAAATCTGGGTAGGGGGCAATGCCGGCTCGAGTCACGAACGGATCGGGATTACCAGTGCGAGTATCGACCCAGACCGGCACAGCTGGAACAGTTGAGTAGGGCGAGTTAGCAATGCCGAGATAATCACCGAGCATGTAACCTTCGGAAGTCAGCGGCGCCAGAGCGGCATTACTCGAGACGGAGCTTAACCGAATATTTGGCTGCCAGGTAGCTCCGCCGTCGAAAGATTGGGCGAGATAAAGATCAACCAGCGTTGATGAGCTGGGATTATTACGGTGGTCGTAAAAGGCGACGCTGAGAGTGCGACCATCGGGCGAGGCGCTGATGGCTGGATTAAATACGCCGAGCCCAGCCGGATTATCGCTGATGGCGATGGGTGTGGTCCAGGTCAATCCGCCGTCGGCCGACTTGGTGAAGGCAATGCGGGGATTGCCGGCAAGCCTCGCCTGGTAGACAACATAAATACTACTCGTGCTCCTGTCTGTGGTCGCTGAGGGAAGGAAGGTGCCGCTGCGAATACTTGGCTCGTTCCATTCCGTGGCGGCGGCAATGCGGTGCGGCGGACCGAAACTCACTCCGCCGTCAGTCGAACTCACAACTTCGAGCTGTTCTCCCGGACTACTACTCGAGCCAAAGTTCCAGTAGACGATCGCGCAATTGCCGTTCCGAAGATACAAAGGCTGGGAACCTTGGGAATTAGCCGAACCATTGACGGAAGCGATAGGACTCCAGGTCGAGCCGCCATCATCGCTGTAGCTGCGCATGATGGGCGCACCCTCGGTGCTGTTGTTATTGAACAAAGTAAAGGTAACCAGGACGCGACCAGCGGTAGGAGTGGCAGGGAAGGCATTGATAGCTATCCATTCCTTATCCGGGAAAACGCTGTTACTGGCCGGCCGGTAAACTACTCGCGGTGAGGTAAAGGTCGAACCACCGTCAGTCGATTTACTAACGAGAACCGCGCCATTAGCAAAGGTCGCATCCGTCGCACCGAGGGTATTAAGGTAGACGCTGTTGTTAATATCAAAGGCCACAACTGGATCGGTGGCACGATAGTAAGGGCCGCCCGAAGCCCTGGTCAGCGCAGGAATCAGCGCACGCGTCCAAGTCAGTCCGCCATCATGCGTGACAGAGTAACCGCAATCGACCGCGCCTCCATCCTGGGCGAAACGACCTTCCTGAAAGATGGCGACGAGGAAATCGGGGATACTTAAGGCCCGAGCGATGAATGGCTCGGCCTGGGCGCGCATGTTAGCCGGTAGCTGCGGTGGATCATTGCCGAGACGAATGTTAGGACCGATCCGCGGGTCGAGCGCTACCGGTGCGGTGGCGGCTTCCAAAGCGGCAGTTCCCCCTTTGCCCGAGACGGCAGTTGCTGGCGGGGTGACGAGATTGTCATCCTGGTTGAGCAACATCAGGCC
>QHBL01000076.1 GCA_003244125.1 Chthoniobacterales bacterium | reverse complement strand
AATAATGGTGCGCCGATTCCAGCGCTTGACTTCTTTGCGGTAAATCCAATCGGAACAGGTCCGGGTCAGGTCACGCTCAGCCAGTTCAACACCCTTTTCGGGACGAACATTCGCGAGTCCAGTTCATTCCAGCGCGTTTTCGACGCCAAGCTGACCGGATTTCCGTTTGAGCTTCCCGGCGGAAAAGTCGGGTTGGCGCTGGGCGCTGAATATCGGCAGGAAGGTCTCAGATTCCAGGATTCACCCGAAATCTTTGTCGCATCCGTTCCGATCCCAGGTATTGATGTCAACCGGGATATCTATTCGTTCTACGGTGAGTTAAACGTCCCGATCGTCGGTTCGTCCATGAAGGTCCCGGGCATCTACAACCTCGAGGTAACCCTGGCCGGCCGCTACGATCATTACGAGGGCGTGAGCGAGGACGCAAAGGTCCCAAAGGTGGCATTACGTTACCAGCCGATTAAGGATCTGACGTTGCGCGCAACCTATTCAAATTCCTTCATTGCTCCTAACCTTTTCCAACTTAACGGACCCCCCGGCCAGGGCGCTTCACCAACCGTTAGCATCAATGGAGGTCCTCCGGGACAGGCTTCGGTGCTGACACCAACAAATCCGAACCTGGTTCCTTCGACAGCGGAATCTTACTCGGCTGGATTTGTTTATAGCCCCAGCTATGTGCCGGGACTCACCATCACGGCCGATTACTTCCTACGCTCCAACAGGGGATTGTGGCAGGACGCGGAGCTTTCCTGATCCTGACCAGCGTGGATCAACTGGGAGCGGCTTCTCCCTTCGCGAACCTGGTGGCATTCAATAACTTTCCGGGATTACCTGGATCCACTCCTGTTACTGCTCCGGGACAAGTACGCAATAACCTTAATCAAACCTTCTACGTCGACCAGCTCCAGAACCTCGGTGCGGAACATGTGGAAGGTGTGGACATGAGTCTTCATTATACCATCGACTTGCGGACATTCGGTCAATTCGAGCTTGGCGTAAACGCGATCGTTTACACTGAAGCCGAGCTAAAGACGGCGCCGAATAGTCACTACTATAACTTCCTCGGTACCGATGGTGCTGAAGGAGTTGGTGCCGCTCCAGACTACAAACTGACATTCCTTGGGGAATATCGCTGGCAGGGGTTCACTGCCTCTCTCATCGCGAACTACATTCCAAAGATGTACAATGCTGTCGCCGGTTCTCTCGAACTTCAGGACTTCAGAACCTTTCAGCAGATCCAGGATTATTGGGACTTCGATGCTCGCGTACAATATACCTTCATCCGTGAAGCGCAGGCGGGAGCGGCTGCGGCTGCGCCCGAACCGAAGGACGCCAAGGGCATGCGCGATGGTAAAAACGCTGCTCCAACTCCTGTTCCGGGCTCGACTATGAGTATCTTCGACCGGATGCTCAACGGAACGACGGTGGCCGTCGGTTGTAACAACATCTTTGATCGCACGCCGCCATTTGTCGAGAGTGCGAACAGCAACACCGATCTCTCGGTCTACGACGGATACGGCCGGTTTCTCTACTTCGAAATCTCGAAGAAGTTCTAGCTTCCGCTCTCCGACGTAAGGTTAATGCGGCGGCCGGGGGTTAGAAACCTCGGCCGCCGCAACATTTCTGAGCTGCACCGTGTGGCTTCGTTTTTAAGCAAAGCGCTAGCTGTCACCGTTTACCTCGGCGTGGGCATCAGTGCGTTCGAGCTGCACGCGATGAACCATCCCGCGGAGTTCTGGAAATCTATCAAAAAAAACAATTGCGCTGTGCCGGACGGGAGATCCGGTCGGCTTGCCCTTGAGTTGGTTGATTTTCAGCGCTTCTATCGATCCAGTCTTACGGGACGAATGTGGCTATGACATTTTGTCCGCCTGGACACAAAAGGGATTGCTGGAGCCGCGCGATCTTGAAGCTCTGCGCGCGAAGCTTCTGCCCTTGATGACACGAGACCTAGGCAAAGCGGAAGACGACTCAATCTTCGGCCGTTCATTCGCTGCTCTCTACCTTTCCATCATTGCTGCTAGCGACCTGGAGACCAAATCATTCAGTGAACGAGCGCTCGCGGAAATGGTTGATGTCGCCGAGCGATGTCTGCGGGAAGAAAACAATCTCCGCGGCTACGTTCCAAGAAAAGGCTGGGCCCATGCCACTGCGCACGTGGCTGATCTTCTTAAGTTCGTTGCTCGTAATCCGCAGCTCGATACAAATCAGCGCGCGAGCATCGTGCTAGCAGTCGCTCAACGTCTGCGCACCGAGGACATGGTTTTTAGTTGGGGCGAAGATTCACGTTTGGCCGCAACGTTACTGGCGGTGGCGAACCGGGCTGACCTTGACGCTTCGATTTTCAAGCAATGGTTTTCAGAGTTGAAGACCGAGAACAAGGCGCTTTGGCAGAAACTAGACATCGATCCAGAGCGCTTCATCAGTGTGCGTAATCAAGCGAATACTTTGGAGCACCTGGCCGCGCGTATAGCTCGGCAAAAGACAGAGCAACGTTTCGCCTGCTCTGCGCGACGCACTCAACACTACGCTCGAGGAAGTCGATCCGTAGAGATGCAATCCCTCGTTGGATCGTCCCTCACTGAGTCTTGATCTGCGAAGGTTAAGCGCCGCGAGGTAACCGTCACGGCCGCGGCTATTCACGCAAAGGCCCGGGACTTCTCCCTTTGGGCGTCAGTTGTGGAACTAGTTCACTCTTAGATGATCAGATCATGCTTCCAGGATGCCATCATCAATGGCCCAAGTCGTCGGAAGAGTGTCTTACTCCCCGCTGCACTCTTTATTGACGAACCGTGGTGGGGAAGATGTGATAAAAAGATGAACTATCATAAGGGATGCAGTAATCGGACCTCGGATGCGGAGCTTTCGGTAAGTAGTCGGAAGCGAGCTACAGGGCTAGGCCGATTTCGTATTTACTTAATTGTTTCTGCAGGAATTACGCTGATAACTTCTAAGACTGGCTACGGGCAAGTAATCAATCCGCCTCCTCGCCCGGAACCTTCGCCGACCTGGACTGAACTATCTCCCTTCGCCGCGCCCTCAGCTCGCCACGCGGCTGTCATGGCTTTGATCCAGTGAGTGGGAAGCTCATTGTATTTGGCGGCTTCGATGGAAATACGTTCCTCTCTGACACCTGGGCGTTTGATGGGCAAACCTGGACGAAGGTACCTGTTGCCCATCCGCCGCGCGGACGCACCGTTGCCGGAATGGCGTATGATGCAGCGACAAAGAAAATTGTCCTTTTCGGAGGTTTTATGGGAACGGTTGTTCTTGGAGATACATGGCTTTGGGACGGCGCTACGATGACGTGGACGCAGGCGCATCCTGCCCATTCTCCCGGCGCAGCCACTGGTCCGGCCGTGTTCGCCGATCCGAATGGAAGCGTTGATGAGTTCGGCGGTTGGGACCCGGCTCGCAATCCTCACCTTTATTACAGCGATATGTGGCAGTGGAATGGTTCAGATTGGGTGCAATTGCATCCGGCTACGCTGCCGTACGGTCGGGCGTTCGCGACTGTCGGCGTCAACGAAATTACAAAGCAGGTGGTCATATTCGGCGGTCTGGGAGATATCGACACAAGAAATACCTGGACGTATGACGGTGTAACTTGGACGCAGCAGCCGAATCGGGGTCAGCCGCCTTCTGTTTACACGGCCACGGCTATGTTTTCACAGGCCTTCCAAGGTGTTGTTCAGTTTGGGGGGCAAAACAACGGCATCGACCAGCGGACCTCCTGGCTATGGACCGGCTATGCTTGGAAGCGACTGCCGCTGACAGAGCGGCCCTTGGCGCGGTGGGGCGCCGCCAGCGCATATGATCCCATTCTCGGACACGCATCCTCTTTGGAGGCCAGTACGACGGGACCGCTCTCAACGACACTTGGGAGCTAAC
>QHBL01000373.1 GCA_003244125.1 Chthoniobacterales bacterium | reverse complement strand
TTCCTCGTCCCGATGGTGATGGAGAACCGGCAAATGCTGCAGGGCGATTGGAAAAACCTCGTTTGCGAAGATTTGATTTTGCCCTCGTTTAAAATCTCACGCCTGGAAGCGGTCGGCCGGCGGCTGAAACGCAATTACGTTTTTATTTTCATCCTCATCATGGTGGCATGGGTGACGAAGATCTTTCTGCACGCCGGCGCGCCCATCAGCGGTGTCGGCGGTTTTTATCGCGCCCTGCGCGTCGGGCATATCCCGTCCTGGATGGTGGCGTTCATTTTCCTGGGCACGTTCATCAGCATCATCGGCATCACCATTTACGTGGGGAAAAAATCGTCGGGCGAGATCACTGAGTTCGGCACGCACCGGTCGCTGTGGCGGATCTGAGTGATTGAAAATGTGAATGGTGATAGGTGAATTGGTGTGAGCACGGAATGACTATTCACAATTCACCAGTCACTATTCACTTCGCGCAGCTTTGCGACATCGTCGCAAAGCTGCGCGCGGCCGACGGCTGCCCGTGGGACCGCGAACAAACCAACGCGTCGCTCGTTCCGCCACTGATCGAGGAGGCTTACGAAGTCGCCGGCGCAGTGCGCGCGAACGACGACGCCAACCTGCGCGAAGAACTGGGCGATTTGCTCCTGCTCATCGTCATGCAAGCGCAGATCGCGGCGGAGGAAAAGCGTTTCAAGATCGAGGATGTCGCGCGTGAGATCGGCGAAAAACTGGTGCGTCGGCATCCGCACGTTTTCGGCGAGAAGAAAGTGCGCGGGAGCGAAGCGGTGGTGCGCCAATGGGAGGCTATCAAGCGCGAAGAGAAAAAACAGGACCGGCACTACCTGGCCAGCGTGCCGCCAGCGCTGCCCGCGCTGATGCGCGCGCAGAAGACGCAGAAAAAAGCCGCGCGCGTCAATTTCGACTGGCGCGAATTGCGCGAGGTCGTAGCCAAAGTTGACGAGGAACTGGGCGAAACGAAAGCCGCGTTTGATTCAGCTAACGACGAACAGATCGCCGTCGAAATCGGCGACCTGCTCTTTGCCGTGGTGAACCTCGCCCGTAAATGCAATCTCGACGCCGAAAGCGTGCTGCAATCCGCGACTGACAAATTCATCGGCCGCTTCAACCAGATGGAAGACCGGCTGCGCGCGGGCGGCGGCAAGCTCGGCGAGGCGCGGCTGGAAGAGCTGGACGCGATTTGGGACGAAATCAAAGCGGAGCGTCCTGTCATCTCGAGCGGAGCGAAGCGAAGTCGAGAGATCCCGCCGCGCAACCTTTAAGCCAGCGCAACCGGGATCCCTCGACTTCACTCCGGATGGGGAGGGAAGAGACACTGAGGACCAGGAAAGATTCCGTGAAAATTCCTACTTTCCTGCTTTCCTGATTTCCTGATTCGCCGATATTCCGCTCCCGCATGAACATTCTCATCGGCATCTTGCTTAGCCTCGACGCCCTCGTCGCGCTCTTGATGATCTTCATCATTCTCATGCAGCGACCGAAGAGCGAAGGTCTGGGCGCGGCTTTCGGCGGCGGTGTCACGGAAAATATTTTTGGCGCGCAGACCACTAACGTGCTCACCAAATTCACCGGCTGGCTGGCGGGCGTGTTTTTCGTCGTCACGTTTCTGCTCTCGGTCCTTTACGCGCATCGCAGCGTCGGCGGCAGCAGCATTCGCCGTGAGCTGATGCGCGGAGCCGCCGCCCAACCTGTCGCCGCGCCCGCGACCGGCTCGCCTGCACCAGCGCCGAGCACCTCAGCAAAACCATCTGATCTCGCCGTCGGTGCGGTGGCGCAGCAGCCGGCACTCACGGCGACGCCATCGGCCTCCGCCGCGGCGACCCCGCCGCGGGTTCCCTGATTCGGCTTCCGAACTCAGCGCGCGATCACGGGCACTTCGCGCTCGATCGCCGGCTCTGCGGCATGCTTGTCAGCCGTTCCGTCCCCGTGCCGCAGCAACAGATAAACGGTGGGCGTGGCGATGAGTGAAAGCAGAACCGAGATGCACAGCGCGCCGATAACGGCAATGGCGAGCGGCCGCAACATGTCGGCGCCTGTGCCAAGGCCCCAGGCCAATGGCAGCATGCCGAGCGCGGCGGCGAGTGAGGTCATGAGCACGGGGCGCAAGCGCCGCCGGCCGGATTGCACGAGCGCGTCAACCAAGCCGAGACCGCTGGCGCGCAGTTGATCGACCATGTCGAGCATGAGAATGCCGTTTTTCGCCACAATGCCGACGCCGATGATTGCTCCGAGGAAGGAGACAACGTTGAGCGATGTGTCAGTGAGCCATAACGCCGCGACGGTGCCGATGAGCGCGAGCACCGCGCCGAAGACGATCGCGATCGGTTCGTAAAAGGAACGGAACTCGATCAGCAACACGGTGAAGACGAGGAAGACGGCCATCGCCAGCACGAGCAGCAGATTGCGAAACGATTCCTGTTGTTGCTGGTAAAGGCCGCCGAACTCAATCGCTCCCGGTGGAATCGTTTTGTCTTTGCTCAGTTTGTCCCGGATTTCCGCCATCGCGCTGCCGAGATCGCGGTTCTCCAGACGCGCCGTCACAGCCACATCCTGGCGCAAGTCTTCCCGGCGAAGCTCGAGCTGGCCAGGTTCTTCGACCACGGTCGCAACTTGCGAAAGCTTGACCAGCGTGCCATCAGGCGCGCGCAGTGGAAGATCGCGCACGCTGGAAAGTTGATTCACGCGCGCGGGGTCGACCACCACCCGGATATCGATAACACGATCGCCTTCCAGAACGGAGGTGGAGACACGGCCAAGCATGGCGATGTTCACCGCAGTGGCGATGCTGTCAGCATTAAAACCGAAGCGCTGCGCGTCGGCGGGTCGCACGCGCAGGCTGATGGTCGGACCGGTGAAGGTGAGCCCGTTGAAAGTGTCGACCACGCCTTTTACATCCTTAAGCTTCTCCTCGATTTCGGGAGCTTTCGTTTTCAGGAAGTCGAGGTCGGTTGAGTAAAGTTTGATCTCGATGGGTTTTGGCGACCAGGTCAGATCGCCGACGAGATCGCTGAGAATGCCGGGGAAATCCCATTCAACGCCAGGCACTGCCCGGTGAAATTTCGCGCGCAGAGCGGCAATCACTTCATCGGTTGAATGTTTGCGGTTGGGCTTGAGTTTCACCAGGAAATCGCCGGTATTCGGCTCGGCAATGGCGAGGGCGAGGCGTGCGCCAGTTCGGCGCGAGTAGCTTTCCACGTCTGGTTCGGCACGCAGAATTTTCTCCGCCTGCATCAGTTGCCGGTTAGTCTCGGTCAGGCTCGTTCCCCAAGGCGCGACGTAATCGATGACGAAGCCGCCTTCATCCATCGGCGGCAGAAAATCGCTTTCCAAGCGCATGAACAAAAGAGCGCCAAGCGCGAGGAGCACTCCGCATGCAGCAAGCGTAATCCAGCGCAGATTAAGAGCGGTGCGCAATCCACTTTCGTACAGACGAATCACGCGCTGGAGTAGCCGGCCACCTCCCTCTCCTGAGAGCGCATGACCTCGCAAAAGATGGGCGCGGTCGCGGATAAACCAAGCGGCGAGCGAAGGCGTGAGGGTGATGGCAAGCGCAAGCGAAGTAAGCAGCGCGACCACCATCGTGAGCGCGAGCGCCCGGAAGAAGACGCCGGTGATGCCTTCAAGGAAAGCGAGCGGAATGAAGACCACGACCGGTGTGAGCGTGGAACCAACCAGCGCGGTGAAAATTCCACCGATGCCCGCCGAGATTGCTTCAATCTTGGAAAGGCCTTCTGCGACCTTGGCGTAGATGGCTTCGACAACGACGATGGCGTCGTCGATTACCAAGCCCACCGCGGCGGCAATCCCGCCCAGCGTCATCAAATTAAAACTGAGCCCCGCGATCCACATCGCCACCAGGGTGATGAGGACGGTGATGGGAATGACGACGATGGCGGTGATGGTCGTGCCCCAGTTCTTCAAAAAGAGGTAGATGATCAGAACAGAGAGAAGCAGGCCGAAGAAGATGCACTCCCAGACGCTGCGCACCGATGCGCGCACGAGCAGCGATTGGTCGTAGTAATAGGCCAGCTTCATGTCGGGTGGGAGTTCCTTGCGCAGCTCGCCCATGATGCCTTTCAGCTCGTCGGCGATGTCGAGCGTGCTGCCGTCGGGCTGGCTTCGTATGTTCAACAAGACGGCGTTCACGCCATCGGCGGTGACGACGTTGAAGACCGGCTCGGGTGCGCGCTCAACACGGGCGAAATCGCGGATTTGCACCGGATGCCCGTCTTTTACGGTGACCACGAGATTGGCGATGTCCTCAGCGTTGCGAACGCGGCCATCCACCACCATCAGGTAAAGCGTGTAGAGCTCCTGATACATGCCGCTGGGAGTGATGACATTGTTTTTTGCGAGCGCATCGGTGACGTCGGAGAGAGCGACACCCGCGCCCTGAAGTTTCAGCGGATCAACGACGACGTGATACTCCGGTGTGCGGCCGCCGACCAAATCCACGCGCGCGACGCCGGGTATTCGCAGGAAGCGCGGCTTGAAATCATAGCGCGCTTTTTCCCAAAGCTCAGTGATGTCGCGGGTGGGGCTGGTGAGGCTGACGCCGAGAATCGGGAAGGCAGAGAAGGTGAGCCGCCAGACGTTCGTGACGGCGGTGGATGGAAGCGTGGCGCGAATCTGTCCCAGCCGGCTGAGCACGTAGAGCTCGCTCTGGATCATGTCGACGTGCCAATCGAAGAAGACGTTGATCTCGGCGGCGCCGCGGCCGGTGGTGGAGCGAACGGCGACAGTGCCGCGAATATCTTTCATCGCCTCTTCGATTGGCCGGGTGATGGTCGCCATCATTTCATCCGCCGGCATGACGCCGTTATCGACGAGAATGACGACGCGCGGGAAGTTGGTCTGGGGAAACACTGACGATGACATCCGGCGCGCGGCGTAAATGCCGGCGAGACACAGCGCAATGCTGATGAAGGTAATGGCAAGGCGATTATGGATCGCGAAGCTGCCAAGCCCGGAGACTGGTTTGTCGATGGAAGCGCCGTTACTTGGTCGCGACACGAATCTTTGTCTCCTTCGGCAGCCCGTACGCTCCCACCGTCACGACGGTCGCGCCGGGCTTTATCCCCGCGCCTTCTACTTCAACCAGCGCGCCGTCGCGCAACCCGGTCTTTACTGGCGTGAGTGTTGCCTTATCGCGATTCACAAGTCCGATGACGGAATGGCCTTCCTCATCGCGGAACACGCTTTCGGCAGGAGCAGCGATGCAGTCCTTTTTCTCGCGGGTAACCACTCGCAAGGTGACGAATTGACCTGGATAAAGTCCGCAATCTGGCGGAAGCGCAACATGCACCAGCACGGTGCCGTTCTTCGGGTCAACTGCGGGGCTGACATAGTTCAGCGTCGCTTCGACAGGTTTGGCGTCGGCTTCGGCTCGCACTTCGGCGGACTGTCCACGGTGCAAGGCGCTGATTTCCGCCGCCGCGATCTGAGCACTGGCGACAAGGCGTGAGGGATCAAGTAAATCGGCCAGCGGCGTGGTCGTGCTCACCGCTTCGCCAGGGCGCGCGAGAATACGCGTGATCACGCCAGAGAATGGCGCTTCGACGCGCAGAAGCGATTGCTCCGTTTTAGCCGTGGCCAAATCGCCCTGCGCCGCCGCCAGCTGCTGCTGGCTTTCCTGCAACGTTTTCTCCGATGTGCCGCCACTGGGAAGAATCTTCTGCTGCCGCTCGTAATTAGCGGTCGCGAACTCAGTCGCCTTTTGGGCTTTCTCGACCGCGATATCGGCAACGCGACTGTCTAGCTTAAATAACACGGTGCCTTTATCGACGTGCTGACCTTCGGAGCAGGTCACTTCCGCCAGCACTCCCTGCGTCAGCGGCACCAACTGCGCCGCGCCTGCCGGTTTGCCTGCACTGGCGGGCTCCGGTTCGACCCAGCCGTAAGCGGTAACGTACTCGCGCAGGGTCGCTCGTTGGATCTTTCCTACCTGCACTTCCACTTCCGTACCGGCTTCTTTGTCCTTTTCGGTGCCTGAGTGGCAGCGGTACAGAATGCCAGCGACAACGAGGAGGCCGATAACGGAGAGTAGGACTCGCTTGTTCATTTCGCGTGATTGCTCAAGCTCGGCGGCACTCGCTGTTGTAATGAGAGCTCAGAAAACCCCACGCCGCCTTGAAGAGCCTGCTGCAAATCCCCAAGCACTTGCTGCGCCCTGACCAGTGCATCGAGCCGCGCCAGTTCTGCGGCGCTGGATTGCAGCCGGATCGCGGCAAGATCGGCTCGAGAGATCTCACCAGCTTGCAACATCGCGCGTGACGACTCCTCCTGTTTGCGCAGCTCGCCAATTTGCGCGTCGGCCGCTGCCAGAGTACTCCGCGCTGTGCGATAACCCGCAAGCGCGCGATCGACCTCGGCCAACGCCGTCGCCTGCACCGTGAGAAAATGTGCCGCCGCCTGCTGCCGGCGCGCCCCGGCCTCTGCGATGCCGCCACGGTGCTGGTTCAAGATCGGCAATTCAAGACTTAACCCCAATGCCCACCTGTTGATGTTCTGATCGAGCTGATATCCCGGCCCCAAATGAATGTCAGGATACTGCTTCGCGATTGCGAGCTGCAGTGCTGATTGCGACGCAGCGTATTCGGAAAGTGCGCCCAGAATGTCCGCGCGATGCAGCAAAGTATGACGCTGCGCGCTCGCTGCATCAGGAGCGGGCGGAAGTTTCTCGAAGTCTGGGAACGCCAGTTGCACCTGACCGATCGCCTCGCTCGGCACGCCGATCGCCTCCGCCAAGTTGACCTGCGCTTCGGCCGCCTGCCGTTCGGCGTTCCCAATCGCGAGTTGTGCCTGGTTGAGCGAAGTGCGCGCTTGTGCGAGCTGGAATGGCGAGGCAGCACCGGCCTTCAACTGCGCATCGAGAATGCGCACACCTTCGCTCTGAATATCCTGCTGGATGTGCATCTGGCGCGCGATCTCGCGCCCCGCGTAGAGATCAAGAACGCTTTTGCGAACGCGACCGCGCACTCGCCATGCGGTGGTGGCAACATTCAGCCGTGCCGCTTCCGACAGGTTCCGCGCCTGGGCGACACGGAAACGGCGTTTACCGGCAGTCTCGATCGGCACATCGAAGTTCCCTCCCAAGGTCCAGGGGAAAAGCATCGTCCGGGTGACCCGCTCCGGCGTGAAATTAAGCGTTGGGTTCGGGCGCTCACCCGCCGTAATCGTCTCCGCCTCGGAAAGGCCGAGTTGTGCCCGACTTTCGCTAAGTTCCGGGTTAAAATAGAACGCGGCGAGAATGAGGTCATCGAAAGTCCAGGCCCCGCCCTTGTGTCGCGCGCTCACGACTTGGCGAAACTGCGGATCATCAAGCGACCGTTGTCTCAAAGCTATTACGCCCATCTCCGCATTCAGCGCCTTCGAGTGAAACTGCACACAGCCGCCAACTGCTAACCCCAGCGCAAAGCCAAACCGTGCAACACGGCTAGAGAGCGAAGACAACGACAACCACATTGAGGTGATTAACAAAAGAAAGCTGCAGCGCTAGTCGGAGTCACCCTGTCCGGATGAGCGATACGGATTCTTTCCCAGCAGCCGTCATACCGTCAGCCGTAGTGAATCCAGCCATCAACATACTGAAGGCTTAATTATCATTTACCATTAGCTAAACAAACCCAGCTGTCGGAAAAGGACGTGCCTCGCTTACATTTTTGTTATTTTCCTTTGGAGCCTCGCGCCAGGTGGCGTTTTCACCTAGATTTTTTCGAAATGCGAGTTGGCGCGATTTCACAGACGGCGGTGAAGTTGTCGGCAGCATGGGTGCCAACCGTGACGTAATCGCGGCTGTAGGTCACCTGCCGATTCAGCAGCATGCCCGCCTGCACGAAACTGGGCGAGGCGAGTCCGCCGTTGCGCGCGGCGATCGCAGAGCGAGGTTCTGATAGCGCGCGCAACGCAAGCGCAACCGGTCACTGCTATGCGCCCTGCGCGGCGGAGCAAAACTCCGGCAGAGCAACGGAAGCAGGATCGGAATTCTCCACCTCATGCAATAATGAAGCCGAGGAGAGAACCTTTCCGCTATTGTCTATTTGCTTTGTCCGCCGCGTTTTCTTTTGCCTGATCGGCAGGCGTCTCGGTCTGCACGGACACGATTTTCCCCGTCACCGCATTCACCTGCACTTCTTTGATGTTCTTCGAATGCGGTATCGCAATGTCAAAGGACCAGATCAAAAGGCCGTGCTCTTTCTCCAGTTCACCAGCGGTGATCTTGCCGGTCGGCACTTTAGCGAGTGCGCGTTCTTCACNNCGCCCGGCACTTTTGCGAGCGCACTTTCTTCCGCTTGCTGGCGGGTAATTTTCGCTTCCTTGAGCAGTTGCGCATCTGTTTCGCCGGCAGCGAACAGAGTGGAAGTGCCCAGGCCAGCAATCGCGACGGCGATAAGAGTCTTACAGTGGAGAGTTGTTTTCATGCTCATAAGTTAAATGGCGAAGCTGTCCGCTACGCGTTCGTCAGGCTGACAAATTTGTTACCTTCGTTTCCCGCCTCGCCTGGTTCGCTCCGCTCCGTTAGCTTCTTTGCATGCGGGTGTTAGTCGTCGAAGACGAAAAGAAGTTGGGCAGTTTCCTGCGCAATGGCCTGGTGCAAGAGAATTTGGTCGTTGACCTCGTGCATGACGGGAGCGCGGCGCTCACTCAAATTCTCACTCAGGCATACGATGCTATTGTCCTCGACATTATGTTACCCGGACGTGACGGGCTGAGTGTTTTGCAGGAAATGCGTCGCCACCGCGTGAACACGCCAGTGCTCCTTCTCTCCGCGCGTGGCAATGTAAACGAACGAGTCGAAGGTCTGAATCTGGGCGCAGACGACTATCTCCCGAAGCCGTTCTCGATCAGCGAAGTCATCGCGCGGGTGCGGGCGCTGTTGCGTCGAGCTTCCGGCGAGCATGCCACCATCATGCAGGTCGCAGATTTAACTTTGAACATAATCACTCGCGAGGCAATGCGAGGTGGAGCGAAGATTGAACTTACAAACCGTGAGTTCGCCTTGCTGGAATACTTAATGGCTCACGCGGGACGCGTGATCACCAAGACCGCGCTTTGCGAGCACGTGTGGGAACACCATTTCGATACCGGCACCAATGTGGTCGAAGTTTGCATCCAGCGTTTGCGGCGCAA
>QHBL01000344.1:3570-9072 GCA_003244125.1 Chthoniobacterales bacterium | reverse complement strand
GATTGCGGCGACGCCGGGCACATCCTGCTTTCGCAACGAGCGGCCGATGATCTCGCCCAGTATCGGCATTGGCAGCCTTTGCTGCACGATCTCGGGGAGTGCGAAGTAAAGCATTCCGTTCGGCTTCGTCTGGTTAATCTCTATACCGACGATCTGGGGAACCCGGCAATCCCTGAAAAGCTGAAGGCAGTGGCGGCAGCTCAAGCAAGGCCCCGCTCCAAGGTTGGGATCCTAATTCTCGTTCTGGCGCTGATCACGCTGCTGACTCTCGGCGTTATCTTTGGGCCGGCCATTTTTCGCGCGGACCGATCTGCCCCGCCGCCGCCTGCTTCGGCCAGCCCCGTGGTCGCAATTCCCGCAAAGAGCATCGCGGTATTGCCCTTCGACAATCTGAGCGGTGACAAGGATGAGCAGTATTTTTCCGATGGGTTATCCGAGGACCTGATTACCGCGCTCTCGCAGTTCACCGGGCTCAAGGTGATCGGTCGTAACTCCGCTTTCCAGTTCCGCGACAGCAAGGACGACAGTAAGACCATCGGCACGAAACTTGGCGTGGCGCATCTGCTGGAAGGCAGCGTGCGGCGCGCGGGCGGCGTGGTGCGCATCAGCGCCGAGCTGATCAATGCGGCCGACGGGAGCACGCGGTGGTCGCAGCGTTACGACCGGCCCTACAAAGACCTGTTTGCGGTGCAGGACGACATCACCGAGGCGGTGGCGACGGCTCTACGGACGAAGCTCTTGCCCGGCGAAGGCGTGGTGCAAAACGACCGGCCGCCAAGCGGTAATCTCGATGCCTATAACGCTTACTTGCAAGGCAAGTTCCATCTCGCGCGGGATACCGAGGCCGATTACCAGGAAGCGGCGAGCTATTTCAGCGAAGCAGTGCGCCTCGATCCGCGCTACGCGCAAGCCTATGCAGTGCTGTCCGAAACGGAGGGGACCTTTGCCGGAAATTTCCTTTCCGGGGCGCAGGCAAAGCGAGCTTACGTTAGAGCGCGAACTGCGGCCAACACTGCGGCGTTGGATCCCAACAACGCGGCGGCGCATCGTGCGCTGGGCATGCTTTACAACTTCGTCGATCTCGACTGGGTCAACGCGGAAAGGGAATTCCGGCGTGCGCTGCAGTTGTCGCCTAACGATGACGCCATCAAGATCGACTATGGCTTGATCCTGGCAACGCTTGGGCGTCTTGACCAGGCAATCGACGTGACCCGGGAGGCGCTGGCGACCGATTCGCTCAATGCCGCAGGCTATTACCGCCTTGCCGACTATCTGCTCTCGTTGGGCCGGCTCGACGAGGCCGAGCAGGCGAGCCGAAAGGCGCTCGAATTGCAGCCAACCTCCGGCTTCGCTCATCAGATCATGTGCGACGTCCAGATTCAGCGTGGCGATATCGCCGCAGCGCTTAAGGTGGCCTCGACCACGCCGGCCGGGCCGTTTCAGGACATGCTCATGATGATTGTGCAGCAGGCAGGGAGCGATCGCGCGACGGCCGACGCGGCGCTGCAAGGATTCATCGATAAATACGCCGATCTTGGCGCATTCCAGATCGCGCAAACCTATGCCTTCCGGAAGGAACCGGACAAGGCATTCGAATGGCTCGACCGCGCCNNCGCCTGGGTCAATCGCGATCCTGGCATCGCCTTTCTGCTCTACGACCCATTCCTATTGCGTTACAAAGATGATCCGCGTTTCGCCGCTTTCTGCAAGAAGGTTGGGTTACCCACTCCCGAAGAAGTAGCTGCCGCGCCCAAACCATGAGCAACAAGCCTTCTTTCTTCGCGGAACTGAGGCCGCGCAATGTCCTCGAATTGACATCGGGGTAAACGTTGCGCTACACTGTAGTGCAATGGCCAAATCCGAGGTTTACAGCTGGCGTGTTTCGCCCCAGATGAAACGAGCACTGGAAGAAGCTGCCCGCCGGCAGAAGCAGACTATTTCGGCGCTGCTGGAAAAAATCGTGGCCCAATCGTTCCGCAACGGTGTCGAGGGCTGGAAGGAAGACGAGGCCGCGCTCCAGGAGAGACTGCATGCCGCCGGCCTGGCGGCGATCGGGAAAATAAAGAGCGGGCGAACCCATCGTTCGAAACGGGTGCGCCAGGATCTGCGCCGAAAGTTGCAAGGCAAGCATGAGCGCGCGCGGTCTCATTGATACCGGGGCCATTCTGGCCTTACTGGATAGAAGCGACCACTGGCACAAACGTTGTCTCCAGGCCTTCAACAATCTGCCGCTTCCACTTGGGACTTCCGCGGCTGTGCTGGCGGAACTCTTCCATCTTCTCGATCCGGATGCCGGTGAACTGGACGTAGCCTGGCGCTTTCTAGACTCTGGCGCTGTGACCGTCCTGGGAATCGACGATTCCGATCTCCACGCTTTAGAAGATCTGATGAAAAAATATCATGATCGCCCGATGGACTTTGCCGATGCCACGCTTGTCCATCTGGCGCAACGCGAATCGGTTCTCACCATTTTCACCGTCGATCACGCCGATTTCGAGACTTATCGCATCTCTGGTCGCCGGCGCTTCCGGGTCGTTCCGGAACGATAACCCATTTACTGCCCCAGTGCGCCACCGCTCTCTTCGCCGACCATTGATGACAAGGGCGCTTAACGGGGAGGAAATGTGAACCCGCGCAACTTCTTCGCTGAGCTAAAGCGACGCCACGTTTACAAGGTAGCTGTCGCTTATGCCGTAGTTGGCTGGTTACTGATTCAAGTAGCGACGCAAGTCTTTCCATTCTTCGAAATTCCAAACTGGGGTGTACGGCTCATCGTTCTGATCATCATTGCCGGTTTTCCGATCGCGCTCGTTCTAGCATGGGCATTTGAGTTAACGCCGGAAGGAATCCAGCGCAGCGAGTCGGCTGAAGGTAAAGTGCAGCACTCCCCCAGTCGCACTTGGATTTATGTCGTCCTGGTTGCAGGAGTGTTATCGGTCGCGCTGTTTTTTCTCGGGCGCTTTACCGCGCCGGTGACCAGAGAACGCGGCGAGAGCGCTGCGTCTACGCAAGGCACGCCGACGGAGATTTCCTCAAAGTCGATTGCAGTTTTGCCGTTCGAGAACCTGAGCGCGAACCAGGAAAACGCGTTCTTCACCGATGGCGTGCAGGATGAGATACTCACTGACCTGGCGAAGGTGGCTGATTTAAAAGTGATCAGCCGCACCAGCGTGATGCAGTACAAGGCTGCCGCGCCCCGCAATCTTTCGGAGATCGCGCAAGCCTTGAAGGTAGCGAACGTCCTGGAAGGCAGCGTGCAGCGCTCTGCTAACCGGGTGCGAGTGAGCGCGCAATTAATCGATGCGCGTACCGATACTCACATCTGGGCGGAGAATTACGACCGCGACTTATCCGATGTCTTTGCCATCCAGAGCGAGATCGCACAGGCTATTGCCGACCAGCTCCAAGCGAAACTCTCGCCAAAGGAAAAAGCGGCGATCGACAAGCGACCGACCAATGACCTCACGGCGTACGACCTTTACTTAAAAGCAGAACAACTTCGCGACGAAGATATAGCTAACCAAAGTTATGTGAGAAACGGCATTCTCGAAGCTATCCGGCTTCTGAATGAAGCGGTGGCCCGGGACCCGCACTTTCTTCTCGCGTACTGTCTGCTCGCGCATGCGCACGATGCTCTCTATGCCAACTTCGAGCAAACGGATGAACGTCTTGCTTTGGCAGAGGCGAGTGTGAAAGCGGCGGTAAAGCTACAGCCCGACGCAGGCGAGACTCATCTCGCGAAAGGCCGCCATTATTATTTGGGTTATCTCGATTACGGACGGGCGCGCGAGGAACTCCTGCAAGCTCAGCGCGCCCTGCCTAACAACGCTGAGGTCTCCGAATTTCTAGGTCGCATAGACCGGCGCCAGGGACGCTGGGATGACGCAGTTCGAAATATGGTGCGTGCCGTCGAACTCGATCCACTGAATGTGCTCCCGCTCGAAAATTTGGGAGAGGTTTACATTAACCTGCGCCACTACCGGGAAGCGGCTCAGGTCTATGATCGGGCGCTGGTGCTGCATCCCGCGAGCCCTTCTGCTCGGATCCTTCGCGCGTCGGTGGACTTCCATGCCACGGCAAATTTGGCTCCAGCGCGCGCGGTGCTGAATGCGGTGGAAAAGGACGACCCGAAGGCAGCGGCGGAACTGGTGGAAGGCGCCTTCATCGTTGCTCTGTGGGAACGCGACCCGGTCGCGGCGGAACGGGCGGTCGCCGAAATGTCCGGTGAAGCTCGGGAAAACCTTCTGTTCCCGACGGCGTTCTACGAGGGAAGAGTGGCTCTGTTGCGCCACGACGCTGCCGCCAAGCGAGCCGCTTTCCTGGCCGCGCGCGCGCAAATGGAACGCCTTGTTCTCGCTCAGCCAAAAAACAGCGAACCGCTCGGCATCCTCGCCTGGGTAGATGCGTTTCTTGGGGACAAGGACAAAGCAATCCAAAAAGCGCGGGCGGCGTGCGCCATGACTCCGCTCAGCAAAGATGCGGTGGAGGGCGCGCAGCGGAAGACGATTCTTGCGCGTGTCTATACGTTGACCGGGGAGCGGCAGCTCGCCTTGGAAGAATTAACTACCTTGAGCAAACTTCCCGGTGGGCCATCCTACGGCGAGCTAATGCTGGATCCGGAGTGGGATTCACTTCGCAGCGATCCCGAATTTCAGAAAATAGTCGCTTCGCTCGCGCCGAAGAGAAAGGAGGAGTATTTAAAGAAATGATCAGACTAACCTTCGCTTTCGTAGTTCTAAATTGTTGGATGGTTGGTGCGGCGCAAGCGCAATATCAGGATCCTGTCACTCAAAAAAAGCAGGCGATCGATTCGTTGCTCGCTGGTGAACATCTCGTTTTACTGGAAGGTTTGCCCAAGACTTTCTATAGCAAGGGATTTGAAGTCAGGGCCGCCGCGTTGCAGAAACTTATCAAAGCGAGCATCGATTTCTACGAATCGCAATTGCCCGCTCTTAAATTTGAAGTGCCTTTGTATGTCTTAGCTAACAAGGATTGGAACGAACAATTATTCGCTGCGCCTTATGGGCTGCCAAATTATCTTCCCGACAATAACTTGATCCTTATCGGCGCGGACAAGAACGCGCTGGCTAAGCTAAGCGGGCAGCCGCAAACCTCGGCTTCTGATAGCGTAGTATCAGGATACGACTATGTCGCAGTGCATGAATTAGGGCACTACTTCTTCATCACCCTTAATGGCGTGCGGACAGGCCAGAAATGGGGCGATGAGTTTCTGGCCGACTATTTCCTTGTCGCTTTTATGAAAGAAAGAGAAGCGGAGGTGGTAAAGCAATGGGAAGAGGAACAAAGCCTGGACAACGCTAAGCTACCGACGCATCGGACCCTGGATGATTTCGAGAAACTATACGATAAAGTCGGTCCTCCCAATTACGATTGGTATCAGAAGAAATTTATCAGGCTTGGCCTCCAGTTATATCCGCAATTCAAGACCAGCCTTATCACCGCGATTCTCGAAAATTACGCGCCCGGCGGCAAAAAGCATGA
>QHBL01000344.1:0-3522 GCA_003244125.1 Chthoniobacterales bacterium | reverse complement strand
AAATGAAGTAAACAAAAAGTGATGGTTTGCGGTTGCAGGTTAGTGGAAGCACCGGTGCAAGAATTACGCGTTATGAATGGCAGCTGGGAACGCCCGCGATGAACCTGGGCAACTTCCTCGCCGAGTTGAAGCGTCGCAACGTTTACAAAGTCGCCGTCGCCTACGCTGTTATCGCTTGGCTGTTGATTCAGGCCGGGTCCATTCTCTTCCCGACCTTCGAAGCGCCGGCCTGGGTCATGAAGGTGTTTGTGACGGCCATAGTTGCTGGTTTCCCGATCGCTCTTGTTATTGCCTGGGCCTTCGAGATGACACCGGAAGGAATGAAGCGGACGGAGAATGTTTCGCCGACTGAATTTGTCCCGCAATGGAGCAGACGAAAGTTCGTCACACTCATTACAGGTGTGGCCTTGATTGCGGCGGCACTCCTTGCCCTCCAGCTCTGGCACGCGCGGGGCCGAACGACAATCAGAAGTGCGTTAGAAAAGTCGATCGCCGTTCTGCCATTCGAAAATCTGAGCGAAGAAAAATCGAACGCCTACTTCGCGGAGGGGATTCAGGATGAAATTCTGACTCGTCTGGCAAAGATCGGAGCGTTAAAGGTTATCTCGCGAACTTCCACCGCGCATTACGCCAGTAGCCCGAAAGATTTGCCGGAGATTGCGCGCCAGCTTGGCGTGGCCAACTTCTGGAAGGCAGTGTGCAGAAGGTCAACGATGCGGTGCGCATCAACGTGCAGCTTATCCGCGCTGCCACGGATGAACACGTCTGGGCCGAAAGCTACAATCGCAAGTTGGACGATGTCTTCACTGTTGAAGGCGAAGTAGCTACCGCCATCGCCGATCAGCTCAACGCGAAGCTGACCGGCGCCGAACACCAGGCTGTCGCCGCCAAACCAACTGAGAACCTCGCAGCCTACAATGCTTACCTGCGCGGTTTATCGATCGAACATCGCCATTACAATAATGATGCCTTCGTCCAAGCTTCTGCGGAGTACGCGAGAGCCGTCCAACGCGATCCAAAGTTTGCCCTGGCTTGGGCGCGTCTCGCCATCATCCGAAGCTTTCTCTATTTCATTGGCATCGATGTCAGCGTGAATTCGGCAGCGAGCGTGAAAGAAGCCGCTGACAAAGCGAGCGCGCTTCAACCCGATCTGGCCGAAGCCTGGGTCGCCCAGGACGCATATCGCTATCGTGTGCAGCGCGATTTTGCCGGTGCGCTGCAAGCATACGACGAAGCTCGGAAGCGTCTGCCGAACAGCGCGCTTGTTTATCAATACATGGCTTATGTCGAACGGCGGCTGGGACGATGGGCCGACGCCGAACCTCACTACAAGAAGGCTGAAGAACTCGATCCGCAGAATTTCCAGCTCTTCGCAACAGAAGGCAGCGAATTTCTCGCCTATCTGCGGCGGTTCGACGAAGCGCAGGCTGCACTCGACCGTGCGCTGCAAATTTCTCCCGGCGACCAGGACGCGCTCCTCAGCAAAGCCGTAGTGTTTCAACAGCAAGGCCGGCTGCAGGAAGCGGCCGCCATCCTTGCCCGGCTGCCTGCTGAATCCACTGATGATTCCGTCCTTGGCGCCCGCGTCGCTCAGGCGGTCTACGAACGCCATTTCGATGTCGCGATCGGCCTATTCGAGCGAAAGCTAAAATCAATTCCCGCCGGACAACCGCTCGACTCGAACACCGCAGGGGCGCTCGTCGCGATGGGCTTTTGCCAGCAATGGCTGGGGCAACGCGACGAAGCCATGCGCACATTCACACGGGCCCTCCAGTCGATTAAGCCGCCGCCCGCTACCATGGTCGCGGCCGAAGCCATGTTCCTTCGTTCTACTCTCGCTGGCGCCTATGCCGGCCTTGGACAAAAAAAGAAAGCTCTCGAGCAGGCCCAGCAAGCAGTCAAAGACTCCGAAACGGACGCGGTCCTGAAGCCAAACGCGCAAGTGACACTCGCCCAAATCGAGGCTCTTTTCGGCGACCACGACGCCGCAATCGCTGCCTTGCCGGAGCTTCTCCAGGTGCCGGCCGGATTAACTGTCGCGAATCTCAAGCTTGATCCCTTGTGGGACCCGCTGCGCAAGGACCCACGCTTCGCAAAGCTCCTCGAGGAGCAGACAAAGTGACGTGAAAATCCGCGGAGGCTAGGACGAAAGCCCCAACTTAGCGCCGCCAACCAAAGGTCGGGGTCGACGCTCACCATCCGAACTCGGCAGGAGCGATCCTCCCCTTCCTAACAAACTTTCAAAAGCGAGGACTGAGCCTGATGAATTCCTTCGGCCAGCAATCAGCTCGGCATCCTTCCACCTTTGGGGAGAAACTCTTCCCGCACGATCTTGCCGTTCGCGACCGTGTAAACGCCCACCTCAGACATCTGGAACCGCTTCTTCGATTCCTTCTCCGTCACGTCGACGTCGAACTGCACCACGAAACGGTCGTGCGCAACGAACGGCTCACCCACTTTCTGGCTGTGGACTTCCATGCTGTTTGTCCACCAATCCGTTTTCGCGCGCACACCCTCAATCCCGCGCGTTTCCGTCGGACCGCCATGGGGATTGAAGGCTTCCACGCTCACGATGTCATCCGCATACAACGTGTCGATCGCTTCCTTCCACGCCTTTTTACGGCACAATTCCACCACCTTTTGCGCAACTTCTTCCGTGTTCATAGACGCACTCTTTGGCAGCATCGCTCGATGCGCAATCACCTTTATAGATCATTCAGCGTTTCAGTTTCCAGTCCGCCAGCAACGGACGGACTCGCCGTGGCGAGCGTCTCAGCATTTCGCGGGCGAAGCCGCTGCGCGAACCGGCTCGAGCGCGCTAAGCCGGCGCTTTCAAGCTTTCACACTTTGCCTCATAGCTCGCCACCAAAGCAGCGACCTGAGTCTGAAATGCGTCTTGCGCAGAATAGAGCGCACCGATGGGATCGACGAATTCCTTTTGCTTCAGCTCGTCATCTATCGTGAGCGTTAACCCGGCGAGCGTCTCGATGTTTGCGCGCGAGTGAAATTCCAGCTCTTTCAGCTTCGACAAAACCGCGACCGATTTCTCCAGTTCACCTGGCGCCTGCTCCACCTGCGCAGTCGGCGCTGCGGACGCCGTGCCGTTCTCATCAGAGGCGGGAGCGACGGAGCCTTTTCGCCGTTTCTTTGGCTTGGCATCGTTCGAAGTCGGAGCCTGATGCGCTTTTTCCTGCTTAACCTTCTTATCGTGAGCGACGTTTCTCGGATCGGACATACTCTTTCATACACCAACAAAGCGCCTCGTGCTTGGCAGCAAACGCGCGGGTGCCCTCAATTTCAGCGCTCAATGGGTGGCACCAGGATTCGATTCAGAACCAGAATGGAGCCCGCGGGGAGCGATGCGACATGGCCATAGCCTGCAACGACAGGTGAGCGCAGGGATGCGCGAAGCAAAACCAGAAACGGAACTTCAGCTTCTCGTCTTTCTGGCTTTATGGCTTTCAAATTATGCTCCCGGCTTGCTCCGGTCCGGAACTTCAAACCAAAGAAGTAACCCTGGCG
>QHBL01000324.1 GCA_003244125.1 Chthoniobacterales bacterium | reverse complement strand
TCGAATCCCGTTAGGGTCGCCACCGTTTTGCGCGCAAGCGTCTCCGGCAGTAGCGACTGGCTTGTCGCGTGCTAGAAGCTTGACGGAAAATGCGCAGAGTGCTGTTTGCCACAGTCATGCTGGCGCTGACCAGCCACATCTCGGCGCAGCAGCCGAAAACTTATTCAGCGATGGAGGCGGCGGAGCACATTGGCGAGCATATCACCGTCGTCGGCAAGGTCGCTGGCGTCCACAAATCCGAAGACGGTCACATCCTCATCAATCTCGGGGCGCCATATCCGAACGAGTCGCTCACGGTTTTTGTGCCGAAGGAATCAGCCGACCACTGGGGAACGCGACGAAGCTCCAGAGCCACAACATCGTGATCACAGGCAAGATCGCCCTTTACCGCCAGAAGCTGGAGATCATTGTTACAGATTCGTCGCAGGTTCGCGTTCACTGGTGAACGACGCATTTCGCCGCGGAGCAATGTTCTGGAGGCGCGTGACTGATTCTTGGAATCGAACGTGAAATCGACGTTTATGATTTTCACAACCGCACAACGATGAAGGTGGATTTTTAGAATCGATCTGTAGAGAGAAGTCGGGATAGCTAACGCGATTAAACAAGCGCAAACATCTGTCGCGCCGGGCTCTACTTTCTTCGTGGTCTTGAGCGGAAAAAGATCGTCGCGAATGTTTACGAATCTCTGGCGCTGAATTGTTCACATGTTATTTTTAGGTTATTCTAAATAGCCGGAGGTGCAGCGGTTACACTTTACCTTCTCCGTTGGCATCTTCCTTGCTATGGCACCCGTTTGAGAGGGAACTTAGCGGAGGAAATATGTCATTCACAAAAACACTTCTGGCAGTTGCGGCGGCCTCTTTGTTGGGCTTAGCCGGCGCTCAAGCGGCGCCAATCACGGGCCTGCTGAATATCAGCGGGACCGGCACATTCGACACCACTTCACTCGGCACCGCCACCAGCGTCGTGTCGTTCACTAATGTCACGGTCGGCGGCGGAAATACCGGCAGCTTCGCCAGTATTCCGGTGGGCACTTCCGTCACGATGGCTGCGCCTTACATTTTTAGTCCGTCGACAGGCACGCCAGCGCTGTGGAGCGTCGACGGGTTCTTCTTCGATCTCCAGACCTCCACGATCACGATGCAGAACAACAACAATTTTCTCTCCATCACCGGTACTGGCACCATCTTCGGACCTGATGGACTTGACCCGACTCCAGGTGTGTGGGCGTTCACATCGCAAAATGCGAGTGGGCTGCCTGGCTCTACGTTCACGTTCTCTGCCAACACCGCGGCCGTCGGCGTGCCGGATGGCGGGATGACGGTGGCGTTGCTCGGCGCCGGGTTGCTGGGCATGGCGGCATTTCGCGCGAAGTTCGGCAAACCGTAATCAGATCGGAGCTTTGGAGTACGCGAGCGGGATACAACATCCCGCTCGCGTTTTCTTTTCGGGCGTCACGCGCGGGGGGAGGCTTACGGATCTCGCTTAGGGCGGGAGCAACACGCCGGCGGTAGCTAAGATTGGTGCAGCGTTCTCGAGGCGTTGCCGACGATGATTTTGGCAAGCGCATACGGCCTGCGGCCATCGTCGTTCCCGTCCTGCCGCTGAGGACAGCGGCAGCAATGGTGAAGTCCTTCCCAGTCGCTCCGCCGCGCCGGCACTCCACGCCTGGTGTGCCCGACAGTGGAAGATTGAAGTCATACGGCGTTCCGCCCTGCGACATCCGCGAAACGACCTGCAACGGCTGGATGGCGAAACCGCTCGCGTACGTGGGATAATTCGTCCAGAACACTGTGCCGCTGCTGGTCGCAGCTTTGCGGACAAGCATTTGCGCTCCCGGCAGGGATCAAATCGCTCCCCCGGTCGGTGGTGAGATCGGTGGAGAGTCTCCAGCCATTGGTGAAAACGTAAGTCTTGCTCGCCGCCTTGTTGAGCGATGCGATGGTATTATCAAAGAGCAGAAGTTGATCGCCCTGCACGAAAGAGCGATCTGCCGGAGCCAGACCGGTGCGGTTCAACGGCACAGCCAGCGTCTTCATCAGGACAGACCCGGCGGCGGTGAGCGTGCTCGCGGTCGCGCCATTGGTATTGCGGATAACGAAATAGCTGTCCGGCAACACCGGATCGTCACCGTGATTGGTCGTGCTATCTCCCGTCAGCCGCCAGCCGACATTGTTCAAGGTGCCGTCGACGTTATTGCTGTAGAAATAGGTCGCCGAGTACTGCGGGTAACTCTGGCCGGCGCGACCGCGGGAATGAGCAGTTGGGTCTTGGGCGCGCTCGATTCGGAGGCTCCGCCCGCGCCGATGAGGACGTAGTAATGTTTGGTCTGGCCGCTTCCGGAGTTATAAACAAACTGGTTTGCTGTCCAGCCGGGGGTGCCGTTGAGAGCAATGGTGTCCGCGGCGGAAATCGTCCGGTGAACTCAGGCGGACGCGTGTTCAAACCCGGCGCGGGGTGGCAACGACGAGGCCGGTGAGCAGAAAAACAATGGCGGCCGAGAACAGGCAGTAGCGGCAGAAGGCGTGCAGCAGGAACGTCTGGACAAAGAGGAACCAGAGCGTGCCAAGGAACATTGCCGAGACGAAAAGCGCGAACCAATTGCGCGCACGCTGATAGTTGAACGCGGCGAAAGTCGCGCAGGCAAACACCGCGAAATAGGCGAGCACTCCGAGTCCGGAAACTGGCACCGCTCCAATTTTCGAGTAGGGGCTGCCAAGCACCCGGAAACAATCGGCCGATCCACCGCAGACCGCAGTCTCACCGGAGAGATATTGCACCGTGAGATAAGTCGCGTCAGCCAGTCCAGCGAGCGCTAGGAGTGCGGCCAGCGCATAGACAATGACGAGAGCGCGCGGGAGGCGACCCGGCTCGTTGCGCCCAGATTCAGCGCGCCGGAATTGTTTTGAGTGCTTCATCAATGGCGCCGCGCACGCCGCTGGGATTGAGTAAAGTGGGCGGCAGCTCCCGGTTGTTAACGAAAATCGTCGGGGTGTTCTTCACTCCAAGCTCGCTGCCGCGTTTTTGATCCGCGGCAACGCGCTGCTGAACGGCGGGACTCTCCGCGTCTTTTTTGTAAAGCTCGACGTCGAGGCCAATGACACGCGCGTATGACTCGAAGAGTTGCTGGGCATCGGGCGCTTTACTCCAGGCAGCCTGCTCGCGGTAAAGCAGATCGTGCATCTCCCAAAAATGTCCCTGGAGCCCGGCCGCTTCGGCTGCATACGCGGCCGCGCGCGCGTGCTGATGAATATCAAAAGGAAAATTGCGGAAGACAACGCGCAGCTTCGGCCCGTACTCCTTTTCCACTTCCAGCAGCGGCGCAGCGATGGCCCCGCAGGGTGGACATTGGAAATCGCCAAACTCCTCCAGCGTCACCGGCGCATTGGCGGCGCCGCGCACGTGAGTGGTTTCCGTTTTCGCGTTTTCGATCGTCTTCTCCTTCGTCAGCTTAACCGGTGCGGCCGGCTGCTTCGCGTGATAGAGCGCCATGCCGGCGCCGGCGGTGATCAGCGCGACCAGAACGACGATGATGAAAGGAAGAATGCGTTTCACTTTCCTCTAAAGCGCGGGCAAGGCTGACTAGTCTTGGTCAATTCGAGGCGAGTTCAAGGCGAATCGCACCGCCCCGCCCGCACGCATCCGGCGGCCGCACAACTCAAGGAAGCTGTTCCCCACGCGGGGTGGCTTGCACGGCAAGGACTTGCCAAGAGAAAACGCGCTCGCCCCTTTCGGAGCGAGCGCGTTCTAACCAATCGCTCTTACGTTGTTTACTGTTGGGCGGCCTGGACGGCTGCTTGCGCATTGATGAAGCCGTAGCCATCCAACGGCGACCAACCATGCCCAATCAGATTCTTGAATACGCCTTGCAGCACCGTACCACTCGAAGTAGTCGCACTCACAGTGGCGCCACCTTGTGCAATTGTGCCCTGCGGGATCAAGACGCCAGCTCCGAGCAGATCAGCGCTGTTTCCACCCACAGCTCCATTCGGGCCGAAGGCATCTGCTTCGTCACGGTCAACACCGAAGTGGATGGTCTCGCCGCTGGTCATCGCGCCCGAGGCAATGGAAACGGTGAGCTTCCGATACTGGGTGGATGTAGCAGGCGGGGGCGCCGGCATGGTGAAGGAGGTGGTGATCGCAGATCCCGGTACGCCATAGAGATTACCGAGAGTGAATGGGAATCCCGTAGTTGGGCTGGTATCGAAGACCAGGCCCTTGACCGTTTCGGTCGGATCCGCATTCGACATATCCAGCGTCAACGACCTCAAGCTACCCGCTCCATTATAAGTAACGGTGAAGAAGTTCGGGTCAGCCGAGCTGGTGTTGGTGCCGTCGCCATCAGCAGCGGCGATGACCATCTTTTGCGTGCCGTTTTGCAGCGTCGCATCGGAATGGTTCGGATCCAGGTCATGGAGGAAGGCCGATGCCTGAAGATTTTGTCGCACCGCATTTGGTGAAAGCGAGTGCGGTCCACCAGCTGCCTGCAAGACCAGCGCTGCGATTCCCCCGGCATGGGGCGCAGCCGCGCTCGTGCCAAAGAAGTTAGGCAGCGTATCGGCATCCTGCGAGGCATCGGAGACGAAGAAGGTGGTATTTCCTCCATCGGTCGCAGCCAGGTTCGGCCTTAGCCGGCGGTCAGGATTGGCCAACGCATTGTTGTTGTCATCGAAGTAGATCGTGACCGGTCCAGGCGAGGTAAACGATTCCGGAACGAATGGCGGGAACCAGGCATAAGCCGCCACACCGTTGGCGCCGGCGGCACAGCTATGGCCGTAGGTGGCAGGTGTCGTGTAATCGATCCACTCACCCAAACTTGCCGCGCCGAACCACACGTAGCGCAGGTGATCAGCCACCGGAGCGCCCTGCGGCGGTTTGTTCGCGCGAGCTATGACGAGCTGGACGTCGCCAAGGGGCGGAAGGCCAGCGGTCTCGATCGGGCGATTAGTTGCGCGATTGTTCTCCGCGATGGCCCCGAGGAATTTCCCGTTGGCATCGAAGAAGAGCAGATTGAAATCAGTTTCCACGTTGGCCGTTCCACTGGCCTGGTACACTCTGTAAATGAAGTCGCCCGTCGCTCCTTCGAAACCGCCGATCACAATCGTGTAGGTGCCGGTGACAGGCAGGAATGTGACCAGCAACTCGGGATCAGTCGTGTCGTCCTGGACGGCAAGCACGTTGCCCTGCGGATCAAGCAACGTGATCGTCACGTCCGGCAACGGGTTTGAAGTTCCCGCTGCATCCGCAAAAATGCCGATGCGTTCTCCAGCGGTGCCCTGGAACGGAAATGCTTTGGTCGGCATGGCCTTGGTCAGTGTGCCGGAGCCGGACTGGAGTAGCTTGCCCAGAGCAGGCGGCGTGGCATCGAAGGGTTCGTTCCATTGAAAGACGATGCGGCTGGAGTCGGGCACATGAATGGTTTGCGCGATGTCCACCACGCCATCGGTGGCGAAATTATGGAAGCCCCCTTTATAGAGAGAAGGGTCAACGTTCTTGAAGTTCAGGTTCGTTCCCGCGGTGGCGGCAGCAGTATTTGCCACCAGCCTGAAAGGCGCATCATACGCCTGTGACGCAGGCTGATTACCGGCGGAAGAGAAATAAGCGACGCCGGCGGCTGCCACGTCGTCCACCGCCTGCGCGATGACGCCGTCCTGGAACATCGGTTCAGCGTAGTAGATCACGTCATCAATAATCACGTCCGCCGCGAAGTTTGGTTTGGATTTCGAGCCGGCAGGCAGACCTGCGAGCGAGCGAATATTGTCGGCAAAATTGAGTTCGCTCGGGTCGGCCGTGGCAAATCCGAGGTGCGCATCAGGAGCAATATCGTGCACGATCTGGAGCATGGCTCGGCCTTCATCAGTGCCGCCCGGATCATCCTGGAGAATTACCACCGATTGGGTGTGGCCGAAAGGATTGGCAGGGCCGGGAAGGTCGCCGGTGCGCACGTCATCACCAGCCTTGATCGGGCCGCCTGAAGTGTTGAAGCTATCGGAGAGCACACCCACAGTGATGCCGTTGCCGTTTATCCCGTTCGGCACTTTATCGATGCGGTGCTGCACAATGCCCTGGCTGGTGGCTTTGCCAATATTGTAATACGGCTTTAAGACGAGATTCACCGAGTTAACGCCGGCCATCTTGGCTATGTTCACAGCCTGGTCGGCAGAGACGAATGCTTCGATGATTCCCTTGCGATAATGGGAATCAGCCGCGTGGATGCTCGCGCCCGCTGCGACGATGCTGCGCTGCATGTCAGCAATCGCGACTTTGCCATTGAGCACCACACTCACGAGCACACGACCCTGGGCATCGGTGACTTTGTCTCCGCCGGCACTGGTGATCGTCGGTGTCTGCGCAGCACTGGTGGTGGCCGCGCTCTGCCTGGCTGCCTGCTCTTGCTGAACGTGCTCGCGAAGACCGTTACCGAGATTTTTCGGCAGCGGCGTGCCGAAACTCGCTGTTGTCATGAGCGCGCCTAAGAGCAACCCGGTTGCTACCTTAAATCGCCCAATGGAATTACCTACCCGCTGCGAAGAGACCGTAATGTTCATGAATGATTTCCTTTTATTCCCCCGACGTTAATTCCCGAAATGGCAAACGCGTGCGTTTGTCCGCGGGACGCAGGATGTCGGAGCGCGGGTGCGTTTGGCAAGAAAATTCCGTAAATATCTGACATTTTCAGAGCGGTAGGAAAAACAGATCCGTGACTTTCTTGGGGACGCTTCTTCTACAGCAGCGCAATGGCTCGGCCTTCGCGATGCGCGACCTGCTCCAGCGTGCATTGCCGGGGCGCTTTGTCCGGACGCCAGCGCACGATCTTTGTGCCGTGACGAAAACGGCCGCCGGTGAAGTGGTCGTAAGTCACTTCGACGACGATCTTCGGATCGACCGGTTCCCATTCACTAGAGCGCTCGGTGCTCCAGCGGCTCGGGCCACCCGGCGCGTTGCCGGTGAATCCCGGCGGTTTCCGTAACGCCTCAAACTTTTTCGTCAGTTCGCGTTTATCGCTCGATTTGAAAGCTGAGGTGAAGCCGACGTGATGCAGGAGACCCGCGTTGTCATACAAACCCAGCAGAAGCGAGCCGATGAGCTTCGACTCCGTCGCGTAACGGAAACCGCCGACGACACAATCAGCCGTGCGGATGTTTTTTACTTTGACCGCCGCGGTGCGTTCCCCGCTGGCGTAACTGGCATCGAGGCGTTTGGCGATGACGCCGTCGAGGTTGCCGCCGACTTTGGCAAACCATTTCTGTGCCTGAGCTAACGAGGTTGTCGCGGGAGAAAGCTTGACCTGCTCCGATACCTTGAGATTGCGCGCGGCGAACTTCTCAAGCGCCACCCGCCGCTCGCGGAGGGGAAGTGCCAGGAGCGATTGCCCGTCTTCATTCTCGAGCAGATCGAACAGGATGAATGTGGCCGGATGTGCTGCGGCCAGTTTCTTAACGCGGCTGGCGGCGGGATGCAGCCGCAGTTGCAATTCATCGAAGGAAAAACGGCCGCCAACCGCGATGACCAACTCGCCGTCGACAACGAAGTTCTTGGCCGGTAACGCGAACAGTGCCTCGGCTACATCGGGGAAGTAGCGCGCCAGCGGCTGGCCGGCTTTGGATTGCAGAAAAACCTCGGCGCCGCGCCGAAAGGCGATGCAGCGGAAGCCGTCCCATTTCGGCTCGTATTGCCAGCCTTCGCCGGTGGGAATCTCGTCCACCGATTTCGTTTCCATCGGCGGGAGTGGCGGCTTGAGTTTGTCTGTCATTCGGAGCGAAGCGCAGCTGGAGGGACGCCATCCGTGTCGTCCCAAACTTCTTTGCTGGCGCCAGCCCGGGACTGCGCTCGGGATGACGCGTAACGGCGCGGCTCGAGTTTCGGCGGACGCTTTCCCTTTCGCACCGCGCCGGCGACGGAGATGTAGCTGAGCTCGGTTCGATCCACCGCGCAGCGCAGCAGCAAACCGCCCCGGCTCATATCGCC